>JAIXRX010000179.1 GCA_027485005.1 Alphaproteobacteria bacterium | reverse complement strand
GTCGGCATTGAAGGCATGACCTGCGAAAACTGCTCCAAAGCCGTGACCACCAATTTCTCGAGCAATGCAGCGGTAGAAAAAGTGGAGGTGGATTTGGAAAAATCCCTCGCCACCATCACCACCAAAAAAGACAAAACGCTGGACGACAAAGCTATCAAGAAAATCGTTGCGGATTCTGGCTTCAAAACCACCAATATCCACCACATGAAATAGTGGCAGCGCCCAAAAGCATTGAGAAAGGGAGCCTCAGCGCTCCCTTTTTTGTGGGTGGAGCGGGCGCGAGCGTAATTTGAGGTTGCAACTTGCCGCAGCTTTGCTAAAAGCCAACCACCTTCTGTTAAAGATGGGGCATTAGCTCAGCTGGTAGAGCGCTTGCATGGCATGCAAGAGGTCAGCGGTTCGACTCCGCTATGCTCCACCAATTTCCAAAGTTAGATTCCCCTCTCTCCACCCACATTCATGACAATGCGCGCGTTCTGCGGGCCTCAGCGACTCATGCCTCCAGACTATGGGGGCTAGAGAGTAGGATTTTTGGCATTTTAGGAGCCGGTTTGCCGGATTCTCTCAAACCCGAAATTCGGCTGCCCCCATACTTTGCTTTGATGGGGTTAAAATCGATGGGATTTAGGCGATGTTAAGAAGCCGCTTCTGAGCTTCCCAATCCAGCGGAAGCTGCTGGCGTAGCAGTTGGCTGACTTTCAGGGTGCGCGGCTGAGTGCCATTCATAATCATGGTCACGATTTCAGGGGCCAGATATTTCAGGCGAAGCACATCTCCGGCATAGGTGCGCTCGACCTTTTCCTTGGTAGCGATGTCGGCAGCGGATGCCAGTTCGCCAGCATCCATCATTTTGTTCCATTTGTAGGATCGCACTATAGCCGTGACCAGAGATTGATCATGGTTCGTCTGGTGAATATTAACGGCTCCGCGCTTGGCGCTGAACGCAATCTTACGTCCGGCATAGCTGCGGAAGGCCACATCGACGGTGAGCTCTATAGTTTCGGGGTGGTCGATCATGGCGGTCAGCATGGCGGAGGAATTTGCATTGCCGGCATGGGATGCGGCCTGTTGCAGGATAGAGATAAGCTGCTGTTTGCTGATGAGGATGTTGACGGATGCCTCATGCAAGACAACGCGCTCTAGGGCTTGGGTGAGGATTCTGTCAACCGCCCCCTGATAGCGCCCGGCCAGTTCAAGATGGCTGACGCCGGGGACGCTCAGCGCTGCCGCTGCGATATCCAAGCCCTGGATGGCATTGCTAACGATACCGTTCAGCTCGCCGATACTGATGCGGGCCTTGGTCACTTTGTTAAGGTAGTAATGATAACGCTTGGTACCGCGCCCTGTGTAGGTGGTACTGAATAGCTGCCCGGCGGCATCAAAAACCTTGCCCTTGAATAAAATCGCATGGTCGTGATTGCGAGGTGATCTACGTGCCACCGAGTTGGTTTGCATTACCTGCTGCGCTGCCTGCCATGTGCTTAGTTCGAGAATGGGCTGGTGCTCCCCATCATAGATTTTCTCCTTATGTTTGATTTTGCCAACGTAGATGGGGTTGGAAAGGATGGTGCGCACGCTCTGCAGGCAATAGCGTTGTGGCCCAGCTTCCTTTCCGGCAGGCGTAAGCCAGCGTTTAGGCTGATGGCCGTGGGTATTGAGATAATCCTTCACCGCATGCAGGGATTTTAGGTCCAGGTATTTCTGGTAAATAAACCGCACTTGCTCGGCTTCCAGCTCGTTCACCAGCAACTTGCGATGCTGTACATCATACCCCAGCGGTATAGGACCGCCCATCCACATTCCCTTCTTTTTAGAGGCGGCGAATTTATCCCGGATGCGCTCACCCGTTACTTCGCGCTCGAATTGCGCAAAGCTAAGCAGGATATTGAGCGTCAGCCTACCCATGGAATTGGTGGTGTTGAACTGCTGGGTCACCGATACAAACGATACGTTGTGCGCATCGAATGTTTCCACCAGCTTGGAGAAATCCAGCAGCGAGCGTGACAGCCGGTCTACTTTGTAGACGACAATTACATCAATCTCACCCCGCTTAATATCCGCGAGCAGCCGTTGCAGTGCTGGGCGCTCTAATGTGCCACCGCTATAGCCGCCGTCGTCATAGAGGGTGGGCAACGCTTCCCAGCCCTCATGCATCTGGCTTTGGATGTAAGCCTCAGCGGCAACGCGCTGGGCATCCAGGCTGTTAAATTCCTGCTCCAGCCCTTCCTCATGAGATTTGCGGGTGTAGATGGCGCAACGGATCTTAGGCGACTTTTTCATGGGCACCTTTCTGTTTCTTGATTCCGAAGAAGAGCGGCCCCGACCAATGGGCACCCGTGATGGCGGTCGCCACTTTGGAAAGGCTGCGATAACGCGTACCGTCATATTCATACCCATCCGTGTGCACGATGACGGTGTGGGATTTGCCGTTCCATTCACGCACCAACCGACTGCCAGGCTGCATCGTGAATTTACCCTGGTGTTGTGACTGCCCACCGAAAGCCATGCGCTCTAGTTTGTTCTTGATCGTCGTGCTGATGCCTCCCAGCGCACGGGCCTGCAGGTGGTAGCTAATCTCTGCCAGCAGATAGTCCCGCCGGGTGTTGCGTGGCGGCGTTTTAAAGTGGCGCTCCCATTCTGCCAGCAGCGCATCCCGATCCATCGCTGCCAGTGCCGTAAGCCGCTTTTGTAAGCCTTTATCCATATCAACCTCCTGCCACCACGAATGCTTGCCGTGCAGGGGAAGTCGAATGGAATCTGCTCAGTACATGCCGATTGCGCGTGCATAACCTATAACGTAGCGCCCCTCCGTGAGCGCCCAGTTCAGGTATTGGCTGATGCTATCGACCTGATCATCGTGTTTTGTGGCCGGAAAGCCAAGCAATTCACGCTCAAGATCGGGCAGCCACGACGCATGGGCCGGGAAATAAACGCGACCCTGCTCAAACGCGATGCTGGCAGTAGCGAGACGCTCAACCTTATCTCCCACGGGCTTCACGCCGTGGCAGTAGATGTTTTCAAAGCGCAGCTGCTGAATCAGTGCAGTGCCAGAGCCTGTATCTTCGATCAGGATTGTGCGTACCTTAAAAACCTCCTTCAAGTAGCGAATGGTGGCATGCAATTTGGGAAATGCCATTTTTTCACGGGTCATGTGCACCAGATAATAGGCGTCTTTTTCCATCTGCCAGATGGTGATGACCGTCCAATCATTATCGGCACCTTCCTTCATGGCCGTATCCACGCTCATGACGAAGCGCTGCGATTGCGAGGGGGCTCCGTCATAATAGCGGAACCACTCTTTCTTGAGCATGTTTCCATCGAACGGCACCGGCATCTGCTGGTACTGGGCACTGAAGTTCATTTGGCCCAGGTCACGACGCAAATCATCGAGCACCTGCTTTGGCTCACGCGAGGGGTGGAGCAATTCACCCGCCTTGCGCGTGTAGACTTTGCCGCCGCCGGTTTGCCAACGCTCATCATCAAGGGCAATGGCTGGGAAGCTACGATGCGTCCATCCGCCTTTCTCAAGCAGGTAGCCGGTAGTATCTTCCTCATGCAGGCGCTGCATGATCAATACCATTTGCCCACGCTGCTTATCATCCAGGCGGGTCATCAGCGTGCTATCCACCCAGTTATTGGCATTCATGCGCATGGTTTCGGAAAGCGCATCCTGCGGCTTCATGGGGTCATCGATGATGATCAGATCCGCCCCGCGGCCGGTAAGAATGCCGCCAGTCGAGGTTGCCAGGCGGAAACCACCGCCCAGCAACTCGAATTCGCCTTCACCGGCTTTCTTTGGGTTAATACGCGCCTCGGGGAATGCCTCTTGATACCAGGGGCGCATCATCAACATACGCTGCTCACGCGAGAACTTATTGGCCAGGTCCTGCGCGTAGCTGACCCCAATGATTTTGATGCGCGGGTTACGCCCCATCAGCCATGCCGGGAATGCAACGCTGCAAATGAAGGATTTTAGCGAGCGCGGCGGCACGTTGATGATGAGACGACGTTGCTCGCCGCGATAAGCGGCCATCAGATCGTCACAAATCACGTCATGGTGCCAATTCCACGCGAGTGGAACCCCATGCACGTCATGAAAGGCTTTGCGCAGGAAAACACGAAAATCCTCACGCAAGGCCCAGTTAAGGGCCTTGCGCTTGAATTCAGCAGGCAGGTGTTGGATGCTATGCATTGTTACCCCCGCGCTGCCCCTGGATGAAGGCTTCCAGCAGTGCCAGATCTTCCTCGCTCATTTGCTCGCTGCCTTTTGCATCATCCACTTCAGTGAAGCTCAAGGTAAGACGAGCAACCATATCCGCGTGCTTGGCGTCACCGCTCAGCGCTGCGTTGATCATGCGCTTGATGAGCGCGCGCTGCTTGGTAACGGTTTGCTTTGCACCGGATTCGGCGATCTCAATCTTGACCTGCAATTCCTCCATGAAGTCAGTTTTAAAGTTTTTGCTGCCTTTGGGGCGGCCAGCCGGATTCCCCGACTGGCCTGGCTTGAACTGCTTGTCCGCAGGCGGCTTGCCGCGGCCGATTTTATAATCTTTAGCCATGCTGCACCTCCTTGCCTGCCTGAGCGGCGCGCGCAGTGGCTACGGCATCGAAGGGAAGCCCGCTCGAGGCAAGAATCGCCGATTTACCGGTCTTCTGCTGCCAGCGGCGAATGATCACGTCTACGTAACGCGGTTCGATTTCCATGATGCGCGCAACGCGCCCCGTGCGCTCCGCGGCCATCAGGGTGCTGCCTCCACCACCAAACGGATCAAGGACAAGGTCGCGCTGGTTCGAGCAATCGCGAATCGCATCGGCAACCATGGCCACGGGCTTTGGCGTGGGGTGCTTGGTCAGCATGCCGCCATCGCGGTTCATCATGCTGTTGGCGCTGGGGTAATCCCATACATTGGTGCGATTGCGTCCGTGACGGCCGAGCTCGATATTATTCACGTGTGGCGCATCGCCTTGCTTATAAACAAAGACGAACTCATGCTTCGAGCGGTAGAGCGCCCCCATGCCGCCCTTATCTTTATTCCACACGCAAATATTCTTCAACTCGCTGTAAACGCCCTGCGACGCCTGCATGAGCTTATCCGCCCCGCGCCAATCCATGCACAGGAAGTGAATGCTTCCTGCGCGTGCATTTTCAGTAATACGCATGGCAGCGGTGTGCATGAAACCAATGAACTGTGGATCGCCCATCTCGCCCGATCCCATCGCGAACTCGCCATGCTTATGCTTGCCGAGACCGGACACGTTGCCTGAAATTTTTACGTTATACGGATAATCTGTGAAAACGACATCCGCCACGTCACCCTGCATGAGGTGGGCATAGGACTCTGGCTCGAGCGCATTGCCGCAGTAGATGCGGTGCTCTTCGGCCAGCCAGAGATCGCCCGGGCGGCTCACGACCGGATCGTTCTCATCCATGAACACCTGATCGCCGGATTCCTCATCCTCAGCCGCGCGTTGCTTCATGATGATCATATCGATCTGTGGTGCTTCGAAGCCAGTCAGCGTGATGTCGAACTTAAGATTTGTACTCATCAGATCCTGAAACTCGATAGCAAGGATCCCATCGTCCCAGCCTGCAAGCTCGGCCAGGCGATTATCAGCCATCATTAAGGCACGAATCTCTTCAGGGTTCAGATGCGAAATGGTGAGCGTTGGTACCGTTTCCATCTTGAGCAGCTTTGCCGCTTCAAGGCGACCATGACCGGCAATGATGGTACCTCCCGTATCGATTAAAATACAACCGATGAAGCCGAATGCATCGATGCTATTGGCGATTTTGCGAATCTGGCGCTTACTATGCGTACGCGCATTGCGGGGGTTGGGTTTGAGTGAAGAAATGGGGCGGTGAACAATATCACCGTGACGTGAAGTTTCCATAATGAGCTCCTCTCTGGAAACACGAACAATCAGCCGCGCAACACAGCATTGCGCTACAAACCGTTTATTCGAATAAATCCAGGTGATTACTCAGGATGGCCTTCAAGCCTCGCTGCTCGCACTCCGTTCGTGCCAATCTACCTTCCAAAAAACAAAACAGCGCTAAAAACCACTAAAACCAGCTTCCGAACACAATACCAACTGCTTTGTAAGGCCTAATATAAACAAATCAAAAATGCATGAAAAGCTTTTTTTAGCCCACTTTGCCCATGAGCCACTCTACCAGCCCTGCACGCAGGACCATGGTGCATAGCTTTTCAGGCCCGATGAGGGTTACGCGTGCATCTTCCACATCGAGTGCCATGGCGTTATTAAGCGTGTGATAGACATAAAACAGCCGCTGCATGTCCCAGCGTGCGAATGCCGCGATGTATTCATCGAGCTGTGCTTGCGATGTCTGCGACTTCACCTGCACCATAGCACGCTCACCGGTAACCGGAAGCAGCAGCTCGATATCGGTGGTTTTCAGCCCATCGCCCACCACGCTGACACGCTGCCAGCCGCTATGGCTGAAGATCAGCTCTACCAGCAGCTCAAAATCACGCCAATGCAGCATCGCGATCATCCGCTGCACGGCATGCAGCAGATCAGCCATCGCTTCCTGCGCTTCCACCAGCTCCGGCAGCAACTCGTCGTTAATTTTGCGCAACACATAATCACGCATATGGGGCTTTAGATCACACATAGTGCCGCGATAGGCCCCCGTCTTGGTCAGCTCGCCATTTAGGTCAAGGATCCTCAGGGTCTTGCCGCCTAAGCTGGTCTTATGCCACCCATCGACCGTTTTACGTGACCGGCTACCCTCGATATGTATTGCAGGGTCATTGCCGTAATAAGTGATCTCCGGGGTAGCCTTCGCCCACCATAAATGCCCATCGGCAAAGGTGATCCAGAGCACATCCGGGGCTGGGTCATAAAAATCCACTACCTGGCGTGCATGGTCAGAGGCAGACCCTACCGAACCAGCAGTGTCCTTATAGATATTCTTGATCGCCTCTTTGTCGCGCTTGAGGCCTAGCTCATGGGGCACTTCATAATAGCCCAGCCGCATGGTGCCCTCTTTCAGGCACTGGGCTTCCCATCCGCCGCCACCTCCAAGTTTGATATAGCGGGCTGTTTTAGCAGTCACTCTGCTGGCTTGCGGCATATAAACATCCTGTTTTGGGATAATCCGAAAGCAGGATTAGCTCTGGTTGCACAACATATCCAATCCTTTGTGCGGCAACCGTGAAGAAAACCATTCATTCCAAAGAATCCGCCAAACTCAGCGCTGCATTGCGCGCTGCGCGTGAGGCTGCAGGGATGACACAGCAGCAAGTGGCGAAAGAACTGGATAAGCCGCAGTCATTTGTTGCCAAGTATGAGCTTGGCGAGCGCCGACTCGATGTGATCGAATTCCTGAAGATCACCCGCCTGCTGAAGGCCAACCCCAGCAAAATCCTGAAATCGCTGCTGTAGCGTCTTTCACTTGAATCTAATTCAGATTCGAGCATCATCCTAAAAAAGGATGTTTTATGCGCGCAACAACCATACTTGCTACCCTTACATTGCTTTTCCTCTGCACCGCCGCGCATGCGCAAGATCGCTATGTCGTGCGCGACAGCTCCGGCAAGCGCGCTGAAACCGTCGAGAAATCCTATGGCGACCGCTGGATTCGCCGCGACGCCAGCGGCAAACGCATCGGAACCGTTGAGCAAGGGATAGGCGACCGCTTAGTGATAAAGGATTCCAGCGGCCGCCGCACTGGCACCATCGAGCCCGGCATTGGTGACCGCCAATACATTAAGGATGGCTCTGGCCGTATCACTCACCGCATCGAGAAAGGGTATGGAGGCAGGCAAGAAATTCGCAATGTGAGCGGCCGCCGCGAGGCAACGATAGAAACCCGCTAATAGATACCGCTAAGCCGTTGCCGAAAACGATTTTTCCTGTATTCCTAATTGCTAAAAATAGTGGGCCTGAAGGGGTGGAGTTTTGAACGCAGTAGAAATCGAAGAAGAAATATCAAAATTAGCCGAACAACCCTTTGATCCGGCAGAGTTTCCTTACGCGTTTTTAGAAGCCTTCGGTAACAAGCCAACAGTAATCAAAAAGCTCCGCTCCGGGCACTCGAATAAAACTGATTTGTCGGGCGCCGTTCTTCAGCCAAGCAATATCCACATGGTAGCCTGCGCCGCGGGTGATGTGTCCCACATGCTGGAGAAGCTGAGAAGCAGCCCAGCTACAGTAAAACACAAAGCCAAATTTATCCTAGCTACCGATGGCCAGGATTTCCAGGCCGAGGACATGGGCACCGGCGAAACCGTTGCCTGTGACTACGAGGATTTCCCGAACCACTTCGGCTTCTTCCTTTCACTGGCAGGCATCACCACCGTCAAGCAAATCCGCGAGAGCTCTTTCGACATCCGCGCCACAAGCCGCCTGAACAAGCTCTACATTCAGCTACTACAAGATAACCCAGAGTGGGGGAAGGCCGATCGACGCCATGATATGAACCACTTCATGGCGCGGCTTATTTTCTGCTTCTATGCAGAAGACACTGGTATTTTTAATAGCGGCAACCTGTTTACGGCCACGGTCGACCAGATGACTGAGCGCGATTCCTCAAACACTCATGAGGTTATTAGCGAAATCTTCCGTGCGATGAATACCGCCATTAAGGATCGTGCCACGGCGAAACTGCCGCGCTGGGCTGATACCTTCCCATATGTAAACGGCGGTCTCTTCTCGGGCAGCACCGAGACCCCGCGCTTCAGCAAAATCGCACGCACCTATTTGCTACATGTCGGTAGTTTGGACTGGAAGCAGATCAACCCCGACATTTTCGGATCCATGATCCAGGCCGTGACCGATGACGATGAGCGGGGCGCACTTGGGATGCACTACACGAGCGTACCCAATATCTTGAAGGTTCTGAACCCCCTGTTTCTTGATGATCTGCGCGCGAAGCTGGAAGAAGCCGGCGACAACCCACGTATGTTACTCAACCTACGCAAGCGCATGTCGAAGATTCGAGTGTTTGATCCAGCATGCGGCTCAGGTAACTTTCTTGTCATTGCTTACAAGCAAATGCGCGAGATTGAGGCGGAGATTAACAAACGGCGTGGCGAAGAACATCTCGGCACAGAAATCCCCATCACCAACTTTCGAGGGATTGAGCTGAAAGATTTCCCTTCGGAAGTGGCCCGCCTTGCGCTGATTATGGCCGAATACCAGTGTGATGTGCTCTATCGCGGGCAAAAGGAAGCACTCGCAGAGTTTCTTCCGTTGGATGCACAAAACTGGATTACCTGTGGTAATGCCCTGCGGCTAGATTGGCTTTCCATCTGCCCACCAACAGGTATGGGCGTGAAGCTACAAGGCGATGATTTATTCAGCACACCGCTCGACCAAGCACAAATTGATTTCGAAAACGAAGGTGGCGAAACCTACATCTGTGGTAACCCGCCATATAAGGGCACAAAAAACCAAAGCAAAGCTGAGAAAGAGGATCTCAAAGCAGTTTTTGATAATTATACAAAGCGAAGTGGAACATTGGATTATGTATGTGGCTGGTTTATGAAAGCGGCCCTATATGCTCAAAACACACAAGCTGATTTTTCATTTGTGAGTACAAACTCGATCTGCCAAGGCGGTCATGTGCCTGTGCTTTGGCCATTACTCTACAACCTCAACCTAGATATTAAGTTTGCACATCAATCATTTAAATGGAGAAACCTGGCAAGTAATAATGCTGGCGTAACAGTGATTATTGCAGGACTCTCAAAACAACAAACAAGCAGAAAGCGTTTATTCCAAGTAGGAGCTGAATCAGAAGAACTAGAGACTTCTACAAACCTTATCGGACCCTATTTAATTCCAGGATCCAAGATAATCGTAGAGGGTCGAGTCAACCCAATATCTGATTTAACATCTATGTCACTTGGGAATGCCCCTTATGATGGTGGAAATTTAATTTTAGAAATTGATGAGACTCCAACTCTTGGCTTATCAAGTTTTGAAGAGAAAAAATGGCTGAGACCATTATTAGGATCTGCAGAAATTATCGATGGGTTACCCCGTCAGTGCATATGGATTGAAGACGATGATTTGCCAGAAGCTATAAAAATCGAGGCTATTCGAAAAAGAATTGAGGAAGTCAAAAAAATGCGTTTGGCAAGCAGTGACGCTGGCACAAGATCAATGGCCAATCGTCCGCATCAATTTAGAGAAATGAACTCCGCTATTAATTGGACGATTGCAGTTCCTTTAGTAAGCTCGGAAAATAGGGAATACTTAACACCAGATTTAATTGGGCGCCCCTGCTCAATGACCAATAAATCATATGCGTTGTACGATGGCGATATTTGGAATTTTGCAATCCTGTCATCCAAGCTCCATTTATGCTGGATAACTGCAATTTGCGGCAAATTAGAAACGCGCTTAAGCTACTCTAATAAAATGGGATGGCATACATTTCCAATTCCACCGCTAACAGAAAAGAATAAAGCTGACCTTACACGATGCGCGGAAGATATTTTGCTGGCTCGGGAGGCGCATTTCCCTGCCAACATCGCAGAATTATATGATCCCGACCACATGCCCGAAAACCTTCGACGCGCGCACGAGCGCAACGACGAAGTGCTAGAGCGCATTTATATCGGGCGTCGCTTCAAAAATGACACCGAGCGGCTGGAAAAGCTGTTTGATCTCTACACCAAAATGACTGCCAAACCGACCGTGGCGGATGAACTGAAAAAGAGGGCTGCAAAATGACACAGAAAAAACCCGTTCCATCCGTTTCCGTTAATTATGCGAGCAACGGCAATTCGACAAAGGCCAATGAAATGGGTATGCGTGCGATGCAGGAGCGCGCATATGAGAAGCGTGGCGAGCAGTTTCTGCTGATTAAATCCCCGCCAGCCTCGGGCAAAAGCCGTGCGCTGATGTTTATCGCGCTCGATAAGCTTCATAATCAAGGCCTCAAGAAAGCCATCATCGTGGTGCCGGAGAAATCCATCGGTTCAAGCTTCAATAATGAGCCGCTCACCAAGTACGGTTTCTGGGCGGATTGGGAAGTGGCGCCGCAATGGAACCTGTGTAATGCACCGGGGGATGATAACGGCGGCAAGGTTAACTCGGTGAAGGCGTTTTTGGAAAGTGCAGATCGTGTGCTGGTCTGCACTCATGCCACCTTCCGCTTCGCACTAGAGCGCTTTGGCCTCGCTGTTTTTGACGATTGCCTGATTGCAGTCGATGAATTTCACCATGTCAGCGCGTCAGAGGATAACATCCTAGGCGCCAACATATCGCAGCTCATTGCCCGTGAAAAAGCGCATATTGTGGCGATGACCGGGTCTTATTTCCGAGGTGATGCCATTCCCGTGCTGTCAGCGCAGGATGAGGAGAAATTCGAGTCAGTCACCTACACCTACTATGAGCAGCTGAATGGCTATGAATATCTCAAGCGCCTTGATATCGGCTATTATTTCTACAGCGGTTCGTACATTGACGAGATCGCGGATGTGCTTGATCCAGATCTGAAAACCATCATCCATATTCCCAACGTCAATGCGCGCGAGAGCACCAAGCGCGGCAAGACCACCGAGGTCAGCGAGATTATGGATGCGCTCGGCTCGTGGAAAGGCAAAGACCCAATTACGGGCTTTGATTTGGTGGAGCTACCCGATGGGCGCTTACTTAAAGTGGCCGATCTTGTCGATGATGGGCCAGAGCGCCATTCCAAGGTGCTTACTGCGCTGAAAGACCCTGCGCACAAAGACGACCGCGATCACGTCGACATCATCATCGCGCTCGGTATGGCGAAGGAAGGGTTCGACTGGATCTGGTGCGAGCATGCACTCACCGTCGGCTATCGCTCAAGCCTGACAGAAATCATTCAGATCATCGGCCGCGCTACGCGCGATGCGAAGGGTAAGACGCATACCCGATTCACCAACTTCATTGCAGAGCCCGATGCTGCCGAGGATGCCGTCACGGATGCCGTGAATGATACTTTGAAGGCCATCGCCGCAAGTCTGCTGATGGAACAGGTGCTCGCGCCGAAGTTCAACTTTACGCCCAAAAGCACCGGCAGCGGCCCAATTGAGGGCTTCGATTATGGTGCCGGCGGGTATGACCCTAAGAAGGAAAATGTCGGCTTCAATCAACAAACAGGCCAATTCCAGATCGAGATTAAAGGATTGGTTGAGCCAAAGAGCAAAGAAGCCACCCGCATTTGCCAAGAAGACCTGAACGAGGTGATTGCTGCGTTTGTGCAGGATAAAACGGCACTCGAGCGCGGTCTATTCGATTCCGAGGCTGTGCCTGAGGAGTTGACCCAAGTGCGTATGGGTAAAATTGTGAAGGATAAATATCCTGACCTTGATGAAGAAGACCAGGAAGCCGTTCGCCAGCATGCTGTTGCGGCGCTTAATCTTACCCAACAGGCGAAGAAAATCCTCAATGCAGGCGCCGAGCTCCAGCCTGGTGGAAACACTGCGTTGATCGATGGTGTCCGTAAATTCACGATGGATGTACGTGATCTCGATATCGATTTGATTGATCGCATTAACCCATTTGGCGAGGCGTATGCCATCCTTGCAAAAGCCATGACCGAGGACAGCCTTAAACAGGTGCAGGCAGTGATCGCAGGGAAGAAATCGCCCCTAACATTGGATGAGGCGCGTGATTTGGCGAAACGTGCGCTGAAATTCAAGCTAGAGCGCGGCCGGCTGCCATCGCTTACATCCCCCGATCCGTGGGAAAAGAAAATGGCCGAAGGTATTGCCTTCATGGCGCGCATGAAAGCAGAGGCCGCGAATGGCTAAAGCAAAATTTACCGATGAAGATGATGCGCTGCTTGCCGAGCTTGGTGTTGAGGTAGAAGAACGCAAAGCCTCGAGCCGCTCAGCTCGAGAAGAGCGAATTATTGCAGGCTTCGAGGACATAGAGCGCTTCTTTGAGCAGCATGGGCGCGTGCCAACCAATGGCGAAGATAAAGATATCTTCGAGCGGCTTTATGCTGTCCGACTCGATCAGATCCGGGCCTCTAGCGAGTGCCGTGCTGTCCTCGCCGGTATGGATAAACATAACTTGCTTACAGGCCAGTCCGGTGCCCATGAACCGATCGCAGACGATTTAGATGACGATGCGCTGCTGGCCGAACTCGGCGTGTTGGATGCCGGTGAAAATGATATAACGAAGCTAACCCACGTAAAAACTCGCGCTGAGATTCGTGCTGCAGAGGAAATTGCTAAGCGCGCGCCATGCCTCGATTTTGATAAATTCAAGCCGCTTTTTCTTGCTGTGCAGGAAGATTTGAAGACGGGCATACGGCAAAGCCGTCGCTTCAAAGAAGATGCAGGTATTGAAAAGGGCGAGTTCTTCATATTGGGCGGGCAGATTGTCTACGTTGCTGAAGTAGGTGAAATCATTAAGGCACCGAATGGTGCGACTGATGCACGCTTACGTGTAGTTTATGATAATGGAACGGAGAGCGACTTGCTAATGCGCTCCCTTCAGCGTGCATTATACAAAGATGACGCGGGGCGCCGCATTACAGACCCTTCTGCAGGCCCACTCTTCTCGGATAGTGTAGAGGATGGCGACATTGAAAGCGGCACTATCTACATCTTGCGCAGCAAATCCGATCACCCCCTCATCAAGGAACATCGGGATGTTATCCATAAAATCGGCGTCACCGGCAGCGACATCAGTAAGCGTATTGCTAATGCTAAGCTAGACCCGACCTTTCTTATGGCAGATGTCGAGGTTGTTGCCACATACGAACTCTCCAACATCAATCGAGTCAGATTGGAAAAGCTGATACATAAATTCTTTGAGCCAGCTCGATTAAATATTGAGATTAAGGACCGCTTTGGGAATCCAATTGTTCCTCGCGAGTGGTTCCTAGTGCCACGCTTTGTGATTGATGAAGCGGTGGAGAAAATTAAGGACGGGTCAATCGTGAAATTCGTATATAACAAAAGTACGGGTAAAATAGAGTCGTTACTAGGAAAGCAATAACATTGCCTTCAATCATCGGGGGCTAAATAACGTTTGCTGCAAGTGGTGATGCGGTATGAGGGAGACAAGCATGAGCAAAGTTCAGCATGTAACAGAAAAAAATGAGCCGCCTCCACTAAGATTTATAAAAGATACTGCCGCGGAAGCTGATTCGTTTGGAACCCATGACCGTGTTGCAAAAGCCGTTGCTTCGGTAATTCAGACGCACGACGACCTAAAAGTTATTGGTTTAGTCGGTCGATGGGGTAGCGGTAAGTCAACTGTAATACGCCTTATTCAAAATTGGCTAGATAAAGAAACCGATAAGAAGACGCATATTTTTATTTACGATGCCTGGCGGCATCAAAGCGACCCACCGCGTCGCTCATTCCTTGAAACATTAGTCAATTATTTGGGACTTTCCGACGACGATTATTGGAAGCAACGCTTGAATATACTTAACGGCCAAGTTGAGGATACTCAAACAACCACAACGCCTAGCTTAACCAAATCTGGGCGTTGGATTTTATTATCGCTGTTTCTAGTTCCAATAGGTTTCCCATTTATTGACCATGACTGGCTTAAAGAAACAGTTTTTTCTATATCGCTTCCGTTAGGATTTTCTTGGATAAATCCGGGCGAACATAAAGAAGGTATTGAGCTGGTATGGGGGAAATTGGAGGTTACAGCTTTTGTTTTGGGCTGCTTAGCTGTTTGTGCACCAGCTTTAGTTGCAGGCTGGATTTATTTACGTCGCCGCCCCTTCTGTAATCCATTCACAAAACGCTTTTGGACAACTCATAGGCCACCTTACGACAAGGAATCTATTTTGACCTTGTTTATGAATCGGGCTGTAGAAAGTGTAAACCATCGCGTTACTCGCTCTCCCGACACAACGACCATAGAGTTCCAGCGCATGTTCCGCGATTTGCTGAAGCATGTGTCAAACCCCAAGCATCGTTATATATTTGTGGTTGATAACCTGGATAGGCTGCCAGAGGCTGCTGCAGTTGAGTTATGGGCAACAATTCGTAGTTTCTTCCTAGGAGCCGAAGAAAGGAATGCAAATGAGATAAATACTTCTCTACCAACCATTCTTCTTCCAATTGACCCTGATGCGGTTCAACGTATGTACGCTGCGGGTCATTCAGATAATGATGAAGCCAAAAGATTGGCCCAGGCATTCATGGATAAAACCTTCGACCTCACTTTCCGTGTGCCTCCGCCGGTATTCTCGGATTGGAAGAAATACCTGGATACTCAAATGCAGGAGGTTTTTGCTAAGGAATGCACATCCAGTTGGAAATATGAAGTTGGTAGATTCTATGAAAAATTCCTTGCTTCTGAAAAGAACGAAGTTACGCCGCGTCTTATAAATACGCTGGTAAACTCGATCGCCGTTTTATGGCTCCAATGGCGCAACGAAATATCTTTTTATTCCGTGGCATACTTCGCCATCCATAAAAATAAAATTGAGCAATCTGTAGCTGATTTTATCAGTGCCGATCATTCAGAAATTGCAGCCTTGGATGAACACTGGCAAGCAAGTGTAGCTGGGCTGCATTTCGGCGTAGAAAAAGAAAAGGGCCTTCAGCTTGTAATGAAAGAGCCGCTCACAAAGGCAATTCAAGATGGGAATGTTAATGAGTTTACTAAATGGGCAGTAATACCGGGCTTCGATATTGTTCTTGAAAATGTCCTGGAAAGTGCGAGCCAAGAACCAGAATTTACAGCTAATGCATGTCTGTTATTCGGCAGTCAATCGTTTGAGGCGGATGCTTGGGTGGAATCTGTGTGGAAGCAGCTAGTCAAGCGCCAAGCTGGAGCACCAAATAATTGGCAGAGGCTTACGCCTGACCATGTAAAAGGTATCGAGGCGCTTATTAAAAACTGTGCTGAAGCTGACGTTCAAAAGTATATAGAACCTCTTACCGCTCGCCTTTCTCAGGTAGAGGCCAGCCTTCTTAACGATAAGGCGTTTGCTCAAAGTTGGAGTGATTGTGTCGAAATAATCTTCGATGGCGCAGCCTCTAAAAAATCCAGAATGCCTGAAATAAAATTCACCGGAAATACTCAAGCTTATGCAGAGATGGCATATTTGCTTGAGGAGCGCCCGGATGTGATGAAGCAAATTATACATGAGGATGAAGCAGGGGTGATGGCTGAATTGGGCCGTCAGTTAGATGACCAGAATCAGCATGATACAGTAGAGAAGAAGCTTTTCAGCCTTTTAAAGTGCAAAGATACATGGCCTTTAGAACCATATACAGAAGCGGCCGCACAAAGAATCAGGAGTGTTCCTATTGGTCAACCCGGCGTAAAAACAGCCTTGGAAACGCTTGGCAAACTGCGCAACAAAAAAGAATCGAAAGCTGCAGCACATTTAACAAATCTTTCCAATGAAGGTTTCCTATTTGAAAAATTCGCTCAAGCTCATAACGCTATGGCAATTGAGGTAGAGGCCAGTATTCTGGCTTTGATCATTCTGACCAATCCTGCATTCAATAACACAAATGGTGAAGGACGCGCGAACGAGGGAATTAATATAGCTAATAACTTGGAAGCTGCCTTGGATGACAGAAAGGAAATTGTCGCCCTTATCAGCGACTGTCTTGACGAGTACCATTCGCGAGATAACTTTACCATTCTGAGCAGGGCAGCAAATGATAATCAACGTCTACAACCTCTTATTCGTTCAATCTGCACAACACGCTTAGATGATGAAGACATGGGGCGGCTGCCTATCGAAGACATTATCAATAATTTGCCCAAGCACCTTCTATGCATTGATAGCGAAAAGCATGATGCCTTTCTTAATATAATTACAGGCTACCAAACCTTCTGGGAAAAGTTTGAAGCCGCTCCGCTCGAACAAAACGCGGTAAGGATTTTTGAGGCTTTGATTGTGTCAAATGATGAAGACATTTCTGAGCAATCCAGGAATTCTCTTTTTACCAAATTGCAGAATCTGAACAGCGATATATGGAACCAATCTATTAGAAACAATGCTGAACCACTACAAATAGCCAGAAAGCTATTAGAACTAACAAAGAATACTTTCGAACATGGTCAGGCATTATTCGAGGCTATGACCGCAATCGTCCCTGACATGATAACAGGCGGCGACTCGGCTATCATTCAAAGATGGTTCGGTGCGGCTTCCCTGCTTTCTGAAAATAGCCGTCAAACTATACTAAGAAATGTTCGCGACCAAATGTTGCAGGGAACAGCCAACCATTTACCTCTACTGAATGCTGGAGGGGCTTCGTTTATTAACGATGGACACTTTGAAGAAAAGCCAGATGATATTATTCGTACTATTGTCATTCCGCTTCTTGTCAGTGCAGAAGGAGCTACATGGCTAACCGCTAATGCCGATGACGTACTGAAATGGCTTAAATCTTCACCCAAGACAACTCGAGAATTTTTCAAAGAAAGAATGCAGGATTTATTTGTTTCAGGCGACGAGGCTCTAAAACAACATATTTTAGCTTTGTCGCAATTATTTAGAATAAAATTACAAAATCCAGTCGTGCAGGCATCTGACGGGACTTAGTGAGGGTGAGATATCTTAAAATGAAACTATTGCCGATTCACGATTGCTAGTGGGCCCCGCACGGGTTCGCCGGCATCCCCACCCCACGATTGATCTGCATCTCGTGCAGCTTCTCCAGTGGTCCCGGCGCTTGTTAGGGTCCCGGTCCCCTGCATGCGAATGCATGCCACCCCAGCCGCCTACCGCTCCGTCACCAGCGCCTTCATTTCCGCGACCTTCTGAAACTCCCCCAGCATCTGGGAATGGTTCTGCGCAAGATAACGCACGATCCGCGCGTTGCTGAGCAGCGAGGTGATGTAGCCTTTGGCGAGGGTTAGGTTCAGGACATCCGTGCCATAGTTTTCTTCAATGAGGCGATACTCACGCTGCAGGCTGGCCATTTCGGTTTCCATGCGGGACATTTGCTCGTCGGTCAGACCTTTCACGGATTTTGGGTTTTCTGGGTTGATGAGCTGCTCTTTGGGCGTGGCGGCGAGCAATGCCCTGGCATAAGAAAGCGAGTAGTTACCGGCGTCGCACATGAGCATGGCGGCCTCCACCTGCCGCACGGGCTTCATTTTACGCAGCACCGGAAAGATACCGACGGATGCCAGCTTGTCCTTGAGGAGCTCGGCTACCTCGGGGGCGATGCCCTCGAGCAGGTTGCGCCGGCGGACGATGCTGCTGACGTCGAGATTAAGGGCTTTGGCGATCTTTTCCTCGGGCACGCCGCGCTCGACCGCGAGCAGGATCATCTTATGCTCCTGGATGGCCGATAGACGGTTCACATGCTTGTTGTAGGTGAAGGATTCGTCATCCTCCGCCACGATACAGATCACTTCCGTCTCGCCCAGCTCACGCAGCGCTTCTAGCCGCATATGACCGTCGAGCAGCATGTACCGGTTACGTCCTTGCGTGGAGTGCGTCACGACCGGGGGTTCGATGACGCCAACTTCCTTAATGGAAGCTAGGATCTGCCTGTACTTATCGGTTGCTTTGGTATGGCTGGTTAAGAGTTTGAGGGGGATGATCTGCGCCATATCGAGCGTCAGTGTTTCTTGGCTGAACCCGATTTTGATATCACTTTTGGGGAAGCGGCGTTTCTGGCTCATGTGCTGCTGTCCAGTACATGGGAAAGCTGCTTGGGCATGGTCGATAGCTTCTCTGCCTTCAGGAGTGTCACAAAATGATCCTCCTTCAGCAATTGGCGCAGCGCCTCCGTGATGAATAGCAGCCGGCCACTGGTGATATCTGCCTTGCGGGTGAGCAGCCGCTTGCGGTCGACCTCTTTCTGATAGATCTTCATGATATCGCTGCCAGAGAGATTCGACTTGCCGCTGCGGCCGCTGCGCCCACCGTATTTCATGGCCTTGCCATGACGCTTGCGGGTTTCGAGTAAACGCTTGGCGATCATTAACTTACGACCCCTGAGCTCCTTGCTCTCATAGGCCTCCTGCAGCGCCAATTGCTCATTATCGCCGGCCTCCGCAATCTTTACCGCCACGCTCACAGGAATTTGTCCTGCCTCAACGGCGGTAAGCAGACGCTCCTCACCCTTTTCCAGGAGGGTGATGACGCTGTTACTATATTCGAGGGAAAGGCCGGTTTTCTGGGCAATGGTTTTGGCATCATATCCCTGGCGGCGTAGCACCTCGATCCCATGCAATAACTCGAGCGAACGATGCTGCCGGCGCGCCAGGTTCTCAACCAAGCTCATGATCAAGGCCTGTTCTTCGGTGGCATTGATAATGATGGCCGGGATGGTCTTCTGGCCGCAGGCAAGGAACGCCTCAATACGGCCCTGGCCGCATACGAGCTCGTAGGGCTTGCCGTGGGCGGCTTTTGCTTTGCTTGGGGTAATGGTGATGGGGCGCTTAAGGCCGACATTGGCGATATTGCCCGTCATATCCATGAATTTCTTCGGATTACGCACGCGGGGATTCAGGATATTAATGTCCTCAATGCGCACCTGTTCCATGCGCGTAGTGCGGTCCTGCCTCATATGGCCTCACGCAGCGGAATACGTTCCGCCATCAGGAAAAACAGCTCCAGATCATCAAATCGGTAGGCATCGAGTGCCAGGCCGTTCTCTTCCTGCAGCCTGATATTGGGGTTCTCCATATCAAGGGAGGGCAGCAGGTAATAATCCAGCGGCCGCTTGTTCTCTGTGTCCATACGAATAGCAATGGTGATGTCGGGCTCCAGGCCGCTATCGAGCTGAATCTTCCAGCGATATTGGCCGACTTTGGTCTGCTGGCAGCGGCAGATGATAATGGATACTTTGAGCTCGTCGTTGACGAAGAGCAGATCGGACGTCACCTCGCGGCGGACATGACCCCCAAGATCCTTGATTTTACGGATCGTATCCTCGACGACCCCAGCATACATCTGGCGCAGATGGCGATTTATCTCGATATAGCGGTAGTCACGGTCGGGCGTGTAGCCGATTAACTCATACGCCCGGATGAGACTGCCAAAACGGTGCGCGTAGGCACTGCTTGAGGGCATGCTGTCGGCTTCATCAATCAGTATGCCGGAGAGCCAACCCTGGCGTTCGTGCAGCTGGCGCAACTTATCCAGCATTTCATGGTCGCTGAACTTGCGGTTACGCTCGCGGATGATTCCCTGCGCGGTATAGTAATAACTCGGCTCGACTACCGCCTCAAAAACCCCGTCTGCACGGACCCACATATCGGGTGTGTTGCTGACGCGACGCTTCTTCAGCTTGAACGAAACCCGGTTAAACACGTTGTTACCAATGTATTTCTCATTGGTGAGGATTTGGTGGACGACGCCACGGGTCCAGTTTCTGCCAAGATCCGTCAGAATCCCGCGTTGGTTCAAAAGTGCGGCAATTTGGCTCTCCTGCAATGATTCCTCGGTAAAGGCACGATAGATCCAGCGCACGGTGTCCACTTCTTCTACGGGGCCCGGCACAAGGATCACTCGGTCTGTCTGTAGGCTTTTATGCTCTCCGCGCTTCAGTTCGCCTTTGATATTGCCCTGTTCATCGATGAGTACCCGGCGTAGGCCATAGCCCGCATGCCCACCTTGACGGTACCCAAGTTCAATGAGGCGGCATTGCCCGGCAAAAACCTTCGTAGATAGCTCACGGCTATATTCCCCAGCCATAGCGCGTTTCACGCCTTTAACGATGGTGGAAACAGGGCTGCCGTCATTCTCGAACTGTTCGGCAACATACTGCACGTCTATACCGGCACGGCGGCAAATATACTCGTAATAGGCGCTTTCATCCGCATCCTGGAACCGTCCCCAGCGGGTGACGTCGAGCACCAGGATCATATTGAAGCGCACGTTGCCCGACTGCACGTCATCAATCAGGCGTTTGAGCGCATCGCGCCCATCCAGCTTCAGGCCGCTTTTACCGGCATCGGCATAGGTTTCGATGATATCGATATGGTACCGGGCAGCGTATTCGCGGATAGCATCTGCCTGGTTCTCAGTGGAGTATTTCTGGTGATCCGTCGACATGCGGACATACATTGCCGCATAGCGCTTTGGTGTATTGGTATCGCCCAACTCTGATGTCGTATTGCCGTGGTATATCATGGTTCCGTGTATACTTCCGTTACTCCGCTGAATCGCGGAAATGCTCCTTGTCCATTCAACTTAACAAGGAGCGAGCATTTATGTCCTTCACTAAAATCCACCATATATTACCTCATAAAATCGATGATCAGCAGGTTGCCAAGCGGGTGAGCCAGGCGCTGCGGGAGAACCATTTGGATGTCGCATCGACCATCAAAAACATTGGCCAGATCACTGGCATCAACAGTAATACTATTTCCAAATGGCATCGCCGTCAGAATCCGCCAAAGTCGGCGCATTTGCTCGCGTTAGCAGCACATTACCCTGCAGTCTTACGAGCCATCTGCGAGATTATCGGCTGGCCAGAATTATGGCACGCAGCCTTGCGTGAAAATATCCCACAACGGATGCAAATACGCCTCCAGGAAAGCAGCAGTTACTACCAGTCGAGGGGTGACAAATCTGTCACCCCTCGGAATCCCGAAGTAGGATTATTATCCCCAACGCTCAATCGACGTCAGGTATGGTTCCTGGAAGAAATACGCAAAGGCAGGCGACTCACCAGCACCGATCTGGCCATCAGCTGGCGCGTCGCTGAGCGCACGGCTAAGCGCGATATTCGAATTTTGGTACAGAAGAAGCTAATAAAATTTAGGAAGAATGGTCAGTCGGGCTGGTACGAGTATGAACGTTGAAGTCATAAAAAATATCAACGCTCTACCTTATATGTGACCGTATGGATAATGTGGGAAAATTCGTTTATAGGTGAAGTGAAGCAAGGGGGGCACTATGAGCGATATCGATAAAATTTCTGCTGCTGTAAGAGGGCTGCCCCGTATTAGCGATTCAACTTCAAAGATTCTTGAATCACTAACAATGCCCACGAATGGCTTGATGCAGAGAATAGCGAATGTAGTGCCTAAAAATGCATTCGAATCTGCGGCTTTGGGCTTGCCAGATCAGGCATTATTACGCGCGCTCCAGCCGTCTTCTGCGATGATGGAGCTACATCGCCAAACAACAGAATTCACCAAGCGTATGGCATCCATGTTTGATGCCATTAATGAACCATATCGTCAGCTTAATGAATCCATGCAACGCGTTGCGTCAGGATTTCAGCCATTTATGGCCAAACTGGCGAGGATGCATAACCATCAAGAAAGGTTGGAGGCGGCGGGATGGCTGCCACATACTTCGACACCTTTTGCACTACTTGATGAGAATGAAGCTGAGCATGATGGCGTAATTCTGGAAAATTATTATCGAGAGAATTGGGACGAGGTAAAAGAGCAATTTCTTGATACTATTGATGGGCTAAATATCGATAATACGGCCAAAAATGTATTTAAGCAGGCGCTTCAAGCCCATGAAAATGGATTATATAGCCTAGTAGCCAGATCCTTATTCCCAGAAATAGAGCGGGTAACACGAGTCGAACTTCACACAGGAGAAATGGAGACGGTTACCAGTCAAAAAACTCTACGAGAGAGAGCCGGCACACTTTCTACGCATGATTTCCAAGACCTAGGATATTGGGGGTTTGTTCTATTTTCGTCCTTAGATCATATCTATGACTACTGTAATACAGTTGACCACAAGATGGCTTTTTCGATGAAGCCTATTCCTAACCGTCATGCGGCCATTCACGGGCATGTGGTTTATGATAATTTGTGCAGCAGTCTAAACGCTCTGATAATTACGGAATTTATTTTCCAAGTCGTAACCGCTCTTAAACAGAGCAATAATGCATAACATAAGAACACAATAAACAAATGATGCCGTTAAAATGGGTAGGATTATAACACAGCAATGAATTATTTAGCATGCCTTGGGGAGGGATAAATTATAATGGCAAGTCCAGCCTCAAGCGGGCCGGCCGGTAGTCTTTTTGAGAGCCAGGTCGGCGCGTATTATTTACTTTCGCTATTGGCAGGCAGCGAGCCGAGAGGATTACCCGGCTGGACAGTCGCGCGCGTTGAATTTCAGCGTGCCGGTGAAGAGCGGCATCTTGATGATGTTATCGTCCACGCACAGAATGCGCAGGGCAAAACTGCGGTTTTGGAAATACAGGTTAAACGCGAGCTAACCTTTGCTCCTTCTGATGATGTATTTAAAGACGTCGTGGGACAAATCGCCGCTGCTTCGCGGAGGCCAGATTTTTGGAACAGTAAATACGAACTGGCTGTTGCTACTGCCAAACGCTCCCGCCAAATCGACGGACCTTATCAGGATGTTTTGACCTGGGCGCGCGAAATAGGTGATGCTACGACATTCCATGCTCGGATACTGCGTGCCGGTTCCGGTAACGACAACATGCGTGCTTTTATCAGTACGTTCCGCGCGCACCTCCAAAGTGCTGGAGCGCCATACGATGATGAGACAGTATGGGCACTGCTGCGCAGATTTCAGATTCTAGTTTTCGATTTTACAGCACAAGGTTCTGCATCCGAAGAGCTTGCGAAGGAGCGCGCAATCCACATCCTACATTCGGATGATGCAAACCGTGCAGGGAATCTATGGTCAAGCCTCAACACACTCGCCTTCACGATTGCAGCAAGCGGCGGAGATCGCACGCGCGAACGCTTACTTGAAGACTTACGCCCTGAATCATTCCGGTTTATCGGTGAACGGCGTTTCTTTTCTGTCCGCGCTGCATTAGCGGAAGCAACTGACAAGGCGCTGACCGATATGGAAACGCGCGTGGGCAATGTAATGCTAACCCGGCATGAACATATTGCTGCCATCCACACCGCATGTGATGAAGGCCGATATGTAGAAATCCGTGGAAACGCTGGTGTCGGTAAGTCGGGAGTGCTGCGTCACTTTGCAGAACAGGTAGCTACAGAAGGACAAGTGATTGTACTCAGTCCTAGCCGCACAATACCGAAAGGATGGCTAGCACTTAAGTCTGCGCTTGGTTTTGATGGCTCAGCACATGCATTACTATCGGATTTAGCAACCGATGGTGGCGCAATTCTCTTTATAGACAATCTTGATTCTTTCGGAGTCGAGGAACGCCTCACGGTAATTGACCTGGTGCGCGAAGCAGCGAAGGTGCCCCATTTCTTAATTATTGCTACGGCCCGTCAAAGTTTCGGTGTAGACGAGCCAAACTGGCTGCCTATTGACGTTCTGAATCAGCTAGGCCGCGCAACGCCAGTTGTTATAGGCGAATTAAGCGATAGCGAGATTAACGAACTTCGAGATTCTGCACCAAGGCTCAAGGCGCTCCTAGCTAATAATCACCCAGCTCGTGACGTCGTCCGCAACCTGTTCCGTCTTGCACGCCTCGCCGAACAGGCGTCTGATGATCCAATCCCCCGCACTGAAATCGATATGGCTGAGCAGTGGTGGAAATCCGCTGATGGAAAGGATACCGGACGTCGGGAGCGCGCGCGCGTGATAAGGGCGATGGCGGAACGAGCATTAAGCCTCGCCGGTCCGGTGGATGTGAGCACTCACCCTGCCACTCCGATTGAGGCATTGGTTGCAAGCGGAACACTGCGCGACCTTGGTAATGACCGTATGATCTTCCGTCATGATGTGCTGCGGGAGTGGGCTATAGCTAACTTGCTCTTTACCGATGCGACACTGGTTGAGCGTCTACCGTTCGACCGGCCCGCCTCTTCGTCGTTAGCCAGAGGGGTAGAGCTCGCCGCACGCATGATGATTGAACGTGCCACCGACAGTATTAGCTGGCATACGCTTCTTACCTCACTCAGTCGTGACGGGGCGCATGGTACATGGCGGCGCGCGGCGCTACTCGCGTTAGTGCATTCGGAAGTTGGCACCGATTTATTAAAGCGCGCATCAACCCATCTGTTAGCGGATGACGCAAAGATACTGAAAGAACTCATCCGAACCATGATGGCGGTTGATGTAGAACCTATCACTGAGCGCCTTGCCGCAGCAGGTGCAGACCCGAAAGTGATACCAGTGAATCTTAATGTGCCGCGTGGAGCATCGTGGT
Source organism: Alphaproteobacteria bacterium (assembly GCA_027485005.1). GTDB lineage: Bacteria > Pseudomonadota > Alphaproteobacteria > Rickettsiales > JAIXRX01 > JAIXRX01. The sequence continues at coordinate 7,408 of JAIXRX010000179.1, read as the reverse complement.
TAAGGTTGCTCACTTGGTTACTGATTCTTGATAAAGACCTTCCTGCAGTGGCCATTCCTGACGCAGTTAATGTTTACACTAAATGGTCTATGGGCACCATCGGTCTTGATCCTTTAACGCCCCGTTTGCTGCACTGGCTTTATTTATGGCTGAATGAAATCGAAGAGTCACGTGAGGGAGAATGGCGCACTCGGTATGAGGTGTTTGGAGGTGTGCTTGACCGGGAGCAGCTTGCCTCGCTCGAATCCGCCCTTCGCACGGGATTCCTATTATTCTGTAATCAAACACCCGAGCTGGCGGCCCAATATCTGCAATCCCTAATGCAGCGTAATCATAATGATGAAGTGGTGCGTAGCGTCCTGAAATTCCGTGGTGCACTTGCAAGTGCAGTGCCAAAGGAGCTAGCAGAATTCACAGCAGCAGCGCTTATCCAAGAGGAAAAGTTAGAGCCAGAATACGAGCGCCGATATAGGCATGAAAGAGCTTTCGGGTTTATTGACCATGAGTTCCTTCCACCATCGCCCAATCAAGGGCCATTCTTAGAACTGCTCACCGCCGCCCCAGAACATGGCCTACCACTGATTCGTCGCCTAGTTGACTATGATGTTTCGTTCCGTAGCCGGGGACAGCCCCATGGAAATAATAACATCACAATATACTTTCCCGATGGTGAGCGGGTGTTTCCATGGGAACAAACATATATGTGGTCGCGCGAAAAGGGCACGAGCGAAGACTGCGTGAAATCAGCCCTTATGGCACTTGAAGCCTGGGCGCATCGTCGCATTGAAGCCGGAGAGCCTTTTGATAAAGTTTTGAACGATGTTCTTGGCTCGTCGAGCGTACCTGCATGTTTCCTATTGGTAGCAGTTGATCTGCTAATATCGCACTGGCCGAAGTCACGTGAAGCAGCAGTCCCGTTTCTTTCCTGCCCTGAGCTTCTTTGCATCGACCGTGAGCGTAAGGTGCATGATCACTATGAATATCCTGATATTTTTGGCATCAAAGGGCTGCAAAAAGAACCTGGCGGAGCATCCAGTGTGGCCAGCCTGCAAGAACGAGCCTCAAGACGCTACAACCTTGAAGAGCTTATTGGTCAGTACGCCGTTCATGGGCCAGATGAATTACGGGCAACTCTTACTACGAACTTACGTCGTGAAGCCGAAAGATTAGGACCACCAGATACACAATCAGACCTAAGTGACCCTGCTTTCACGGTTCTCCATGCCCTCAACCTTGCTGATCCGGCTAATTGGCCGAAAGCCACTGTCACATTAAAAGATGGCTCAACAACAACGGTGCGTCAGTACGTGCCTCCTGAGTCCGAGGCTAAGCATCTTGAACCAATACAGGAAGCCCATAAGGAGCGGGTAACAGATGCAAATATGCAGATGACTCTGAGCATCATCCTAAATCATCCTGAACGCGCCTCTCCTGAATTTGCGGAAGCAGCGGTCACATGGGCACAGAACGCAAAAACTCAGGATGGCGATGAAGATGAACAGAAAATGCGGGATGAGGCGATTTGTATTGCTGCCTTAGTTGCTGTTAGAGATGGCAGTGCCGAGTTACGTACGCAGCACGCAGCGTGGATACGCGAAACATTTGCACTTGCTATGCAAAGTGAGGATGATTCTGTCCACTGGGTACGTTCCGGCCTGCGGTATAATCCAATTGCCATAGCCTTTGTCGGGATGGTTCTTCTGCTGAAAGATGCTGTTTCTAGCGATGATATTCTTGTCATTTTGGAAGTTGCCGCGCGCGATAATCCAGCAGCAGCACACGGTTTTGCAGCAGTGGCGGATACTATCGCTGCTCTTGATGAGCGTCTACCGCGCGCGATACTGCGCTGTGCTTTTGCCACCCGAATTAAGCCTAACAGAGGCCTGTGGGATGAACGGAAGAAAAACGCTGCAGCGCGAGCAAGAAAACACCAGCGGCAAGTTAAAGCAGCTGTAGATGCGGAGATAGCATGGCTTAACGGCACGCACCCAGAGCCTGAATGGCCCCAGTTTCCAGTAGAACCAGCGCGCCCTAAGCGGCGTCTTCGTGTACCGGGGGGTAAGAAACAGCCTGAGGAGTGTAAAGTAGAAGGTACATTCCCAGATCAATATGTAGAATCTCAAGGAGCAGCACTATGGCTCAAAAGTGTCGTAAAGCTTTCCAATGTCGTTCAAAGACCATGGCTACGTGATATCGCGCAAACCTACAGCGCTTGGACAATGGCCGCAAACGGTGCGGGTCTTGCCCTAGATGATGACGTGAGCGATCCGCCCACAGAATGGAATAATACTTATTTCGACCTACTAGCCCATTGCCTTCCAGGGCTTGATTTAGCAGGGATTGACGAACTTGCGCTTACACCGATTGCTTCGTTGCCTGATGAATCCTTCTTCGATGCCATCGCTACCTTTCTGCCAAGCATTGACCATGTGTATTTTAACGATCGAGGGCTGGAAGAAGCGCAAGCAATACACATACGCGCTGCGTTCACTCGCCGCATGATGACCAGCCGCGGGTGGTACTGGCTTGCTCGTGATCGAGCGTACACCATTGAATTCCATATCGCCCCCGCACTCGGAGCTATTTTCTTTAACGAATACATGCTCAGCAATGCAAAATGTTACCTGCTGTCAAAAGGCGTTGACCGCCTGCATCCCTTCCTACCCACATTGCAAGAACTGGTCACAGGTGGCCCATGCCTGTTTCTTGCAATCGTCACTCTTAACCTAATCGAAGTATCTCCTAGGGCAGCACATTTACCGTTCGTCATTGCCGCTGGTAACGCATGGCTGACAGGGTATTCATCTGACAACACGTTCTGGATTGAACACAGTATTGGGCGACGGCTGTGCGCTTGGTTTAGAACAGTCTTAGAAATTGATGGTGCTGTCTTATCAACGGATCAGTCTTTGCGCACCAGTCTTGAATATTTGCTGGCTGGACTGGTGCGTTGTGGGGTTCCAGAAGCGCATCGCCTAGAAGAAGATCTTAAAAGGGGACCGAAGAATGGATAATATGTCTAACTCTTCAATGGCTCTAGTTGCATCCTATGAGGATTTGCATGCTGGTTTTCGTAGATTCATGGCCTTGGAAAAGGGCACGCCTGCGGAGCAGAAATTCTTTCGCGGCAGGATTAAGAATGCAAAACGCTTCGTCGCTGTAGCCAATCCAGATGGTGGCTTTGATTTTTGTCCAGGAGCCTACGTGGCTTTTCACGACAGAAAAACCCTCGAGCAATGGGAAGCGCTTGGCGAGAAAGTGTATCGTGGCCGCGGACGCGCCTATTTAGACCAGGTATTGGTTCAAGATCGGGTGGAAAGTGGCTCTGCAAATTACACAACCATGGTCGAGGCTTTTCAGAAATTCTGTGAAGATCGCGCTATTGAGCCATCCAAGCACACTGATCCTCTAGGGTTTTGGGTACTGTCAAAAACCACGGGTGATTTTCCAGCTGTTGCCACAACATCCGATGAAACCGATCATTGGACTGACAAAGAGTTCGAAGCAGCGGTGAAGGGTTACTTAGAAATGCTTGCTCTAGAAAAGGCCGGCATAACCTATAACAAGAACAATGTGCTATTACGACTATTGGAGGACGAGCTTAGCAATCGCACGCTTGCCTCACTCAGCTTTCGGATGCGCAATATTTCCGCTATTCTCGACGAACTGTCCTATCCTTACATAAAAGGGTACACGCCCGCTCGACATGTGGGGCCCGCGGGTAAAGAGAAAATAACGTTTTATTTAGAGGCGCTGGGGCATGTCGATACTGGCATCTATCAGCCCACAAGCGATGTAAGTGTGCTCGAGGAGCGCGCAGAAAAGCTCAAAGAGCATGAGTTTATCACCCCTCCAACTGGCAATAGTCAGCCCGCCCGCACTGAAAGAACCGCTACTGCTTATGAGAGGCTGGCAACGGTAGTCACCTATGTGCGTCAACAAGCGGCGGGACACTGCGAGTCATGTGACAGCGCTGCACCGTTTGTAACTTTTGCTGGAGAGCCATTTTTAGAGGTTCACCATATTCGCACTCTCGCGGATGGTGGAAGTGACACAATCAGCAATGCGGTAGCGTTATGCCCTAATTGTCACCGCCGTCTGCACCATGGTGCAGATCGTGACGTCGTGAAAGAAAATCTGTACCATAAAATTGGACGACTGATTCGGGAATAAGCCAACTCAGCAGCTACGCCCATTCCGCCAAGCCAATCTCACAGAGCAATGCGCCTAGGCATTGGGTTGCCAGTTCCGCGTCTTGCTCTCGGATCGATCGTAGCTCGCGCTTTTCTTGTTCTGATGGTTTTGCGCGCGCGTGCAAGCGGGCAATAATGTTAGCGGCATTGGCGGCAACGGCCTTATCTACGTCTTGTAGGCGCTTAATCAGCTTGCCCAAATCTTGCGCATCGCTCCCTTGCAGCTGAAAATAGGCCAGTAGCGCATGGGTTGCAGCATCGCGCGCGCGGTCAATGACTGACACAGGGCTGGCCCTATGCACTTCGTCGGCAAATAATGCCAGTGTTTCTGTAAGCTTAGCCTTAAATGCTTCAGGCACATTAGCATCAATGATTTTGGGCAATATCCCAAAGCTGCTCCTGGCTTTGAGCGTAACAAGATCTTCCCCTGTCACAATCGCTTCCACGCTAATAATCGTCCATGCAGTGAAGCGCGCGTCGGCGCCAAGAAGCACCAGGGGCAGCTCACGCTTCCCTTCGATATGCTTGTGCCAAATGGGATTGCCATAGAAAATTTCCAGCTGCTTATTGTGCGCGTGGATATCGGGGGCAATGGACTCCATTGGCACAGCTGGGTGGGGCGACACCAGCCAGTATTGAGGCTGCGAGCTATTTTCTGCGCTATAAAATCTTCCGCGCCTGATACGGGCGATGGGATCGTATGAGTCTTCCCTAAATCGATAGCCGAATACATTATTTGACGACTCCGCCTTCATTTCCCCATCGGCTGGATATACAAATATGGCAGGCGTAATAACAGGCGTCGGCCACACCGGGCGTCCGCGATTGGCGTCCACTTCGTAGACTAGCCCTTGATGTTTCTCGATGCCGATATTGATCATAGTATTCCGTGCGCCAGCTATTTGGGCCGTAACGGGTTGATTCCCTGTTCTTACCCTGATAGCCAAAAAATTCACTCATGCTAATAGCATGATCTGGCAGCGAAATCGAGATTTTGATGGGTCATTACACTGCTGATTTTAAAATTTACGCTGTATTTCGGGGGATATCAGCGTACATACTGAGCACAGTGTCGAGAGTGATCACCACACACCACCAATTTTCTTGTTGTCTTTCAATAACTTAGATGATTTGGCCGCTCAGCCGCGCACGTTCGCGACGTCGTTTTCGAGCGTTGACTGGAGACTTTTTTCTTACGCCAATGTTGCCCGTTTTCTTAGTCCGTTTCTCCCCTGCCGAATCCGCCAGTCAACGTACGGTTACGAATATACTGCTTTCTATTGTGGAAGATCTCAGCCCCCATCCTACCAAAAGGGCTTGTAAATCTTCCCGGCTTACCAAAAAAGAATGAATGTCGAAGACCATCTTTTCCATCCAGACTGATTCCATCTAAAAGACTCTCAACTGTTTTAAGAGCAACGGTGAATTCACCTGGCAACATAGACATACGAACTGGTTCTTTCTGTATCCAGTAATCACAGAAAATTATTAATTATATAAAACGATGTAGTGCCTGCTCAACAGCCTTAGGATTTGTTGCAATAACGGCAAGTAAAATACGTGTAGAACGTTCTGGGGCACGGCGTTTCTGCTCCCACTCTTTAATGGCACTCAGTGCGAAACCAAACTGATCGGCAAACTCGCTCTGGCTATATCCAAGCTCTTTACGAATAGCTGCAACATCAATCTCTTGCGGCACACGCACTTTGCGTGTTTCAAGTGCCACTTCGCCACGACGATGCGCCAGCATATCTTTCGCTGCATCCATTAAGCGTAGATCTGCTTCTGTAGGCTTATCGGTCGCTACTTTAGCTTTCACTGTACTGTCAGCAGACTTACGCACCGATAGTTTTCCTGTGGCCGCATCACGTTTTACGTAGCGCCCATTCTTAGAAGTACTTTTCACTTTCGAAGTTTTTATAGCCTTTGCCATTATGCTTCTCCTTTCAAAATCTTCACTGTTTCCCGAAGCACTTTTTTCGATGCTTCGGTAATATTCTCTTGCTCATTCTTTGCGTAGATATCGAGTAGGTAAATTTGCTCATCTACGACCAGGTAGTAATAGATAATACGTACCCCACCGCTTTTGCCCGATGCACCCCTTGCTGCGCGTGCCTTGCGTACGCCCCCTGTGCTTGCAATCACTGGCCAGGCTTCCGGTGCCTCAGCAATTTCGTCCTCAGCAGCCTGCATCTCTGTTTCCTTGAGAAGCTTGCGGGCACGCTTAGCGTAGTTACGAGTACGTATAATTTCCATATATTATATATACGGCAATGCCGTACACAAGTCAAGCCTTCCTCTAAAAAAGCAGAGAACTCTCTATGTTTATTTATTTCTGAACACGCATAACCACGCTAGCTAGACAGGAATATTTGAATGGTCACCCACGTATGAAAGAAATACATAAAGAAGAAAGAACAGCATTTTCAAACTACTCAGTCTTTAAATTAGCCTATTTAGATAATACTCTAAAGAACCAAGGTGCCTTCTATGATTTAAGCTTCGCCATAAAGTGCGTCTAGGGCACCCTGTATCTATCAAAGCAAAATAGAAAAGTGTCTCCGCTTTACTTATCATCACGCAAGAGACTGTAATTTAATGATATATTTTCGTAGAATGACAGCGGTTCGCCCTGACTACTCTCCACCAATTACCCTTGTTTTTCAATGACTTAGATGGCTTCAGCCGCTCAGCCGCGCACGTTCCCGGCGTCATTCTAGAGCGTTGACCGGAGATTTTTCTCTTGCGCCAATGTTGCCCGTTTTCTTAGTTCGTTTCTCCCCTAGCGAATCCGCCAGTCAACGTATTATAAAGTTAGTAGAGATTCTGAATAACCGCTGGAGAGCAATATGCAGCTACGCGATGCAATCAATAAAATATCCGAAGAATATCTAAAGGCAAAAGATCAGCCCTTTGCTTCCCATCCATTGGGAATGCTTTTTCGGCAGTCTGTTCCTATCCTCATAAATGATAGGATAACCATACCGGATAATAATTGGCACATTAAAGCCAGTGTAGGTGAAGGTCGTTGGAGCGAGGTTCCTTGGATTGGAATCTTTGATCCAATCATTACTACTTCGGCAATGAAGGGATACTATAGCCCCTCCTCCTTTTACTCTTCTCTTGTCATTGCCTGTACAAGCAATAATACCTTGCGCTGAAGGTCAGGATTTTTGATACCTCGAAAACTACTAAGTAGGTCATACTCTAGGCGC
>JAIXRX010000027.1 GCA_027485005.1 Alphaproteobacteria bacterium | reverse complement strand
TCATTCTGACGGTCATAAATCGGTTTGAAATCCTGTTGGGTCGATTCAAATAACTGCTGAAAACTCTCAATCACAAAATAGCTTTGCTGAAAATCATCAATCTTATACAGCGTGCGCATCAGCCGCTCTAAATCATAACCCAAGCGGTTGGGTCGTGGGTCATCAATACTAAAAATCACTTCACCTTTAGACGATAAAATTCCTGCACCATAAATGCGAATGCCCGCCTCGGTCTGAATCAAACCAAACTCCACCGTGTACCAATATAGACGCGCCAGATAATCCAGATAACGAATATCACCAAGGCGCATGGCCCGCGCACCACCTCGGCCAAAGGCAGCAAGATAATCCGCAAACACTGGGTTCATCAGCAAGGGCACATGACCAAACAAATCATGAAACAAATCGGGTTCTTGCAGGTAATCAATTTTTTCTTGCGGGCGAATCCAATGGGTGACGGGAAACACTTTATTGGCCAGATGATTAAAAAAAACATCGTCTGGTACAAGCCCAGGAACCGCTACCAGCTCCCAACCTGTTTTCTTGTAAATCAAAGCATTCAAATCTTCAAAGCGGGGAATACGGTCGCAAGAAACCTCAAGCGCCGCTAAGCCTTCTAGAAATTCTTTGCAGGCATAATCAGGCACTAGCGCCATTTGCCGTTCATACAAAAACTTCCAAGTCGCGTGATCTTCATCTGTGTATCGCTCATAATATTGAGGCACGGTGAAGTCTGGCTTCATCTCTGGATAATCAGGATATTGGTATAAAGCAGGATCTTGCATCGTCACATTATACCAGAGCTATATGGCAATGCCAGCTGTCTTTTCCTTCAAAAGGGTATCTTTAATTTTCGGATAAATCTCGTCCACATAGGTTTTAGCGTCATATATGCCGGAGTTAACTCCCAAATGCCTGAAGCTACCGTCAATAATGACTTTATCTTCTGCCAGCAAAGGCACCTCAATTTCATCAAATTTTGTTAAACGCTCATTATCTGATAAACGTTCAGACGGTTTTTTTCCAAGTCGGCTAATAATCTCTTCTTTTTTTTCTGCAGACGGAAATTTTTCGACATATGATTTATATCTAGATAAAGCTAATTCTTCACTGATCCTATCGTAATGATTAGGCATCGCTAATTGAGGCGTAATCTGGCGCATCACCGCTACTGCTTCGCCACTTTCCCTATTATCTAATAACAAAGGTGGAGTTAAAAAACGTCCTAAAAACTCTTCTTTTTCTGCCTTGCTTGGCTGATAACCTGTGAATATGCGTGTCTCACTTTTTATAGGGTTCGTTTGCTTAAATAAATGATAGCCAACCGTACTAACCGATCCTTTGGTTGGGATAGAATTTATAGATGGATAAGCATTTTCCATGCAATCATCCAATTTCCCATTTGGATGAGGAATCAACCAACGCGCCACATACCGAATATTATTTTTTACTTCACTCATGCTTTTTACCCCTTCCAGTCTTTTGTAGTCCTAGTGTATAGTGAAAATATAAATAAAAAATTAACAGGAGCCACCCAATGCCAAATCATGCCGCTATTACCGAGCAAAACCCCATGGGAACCGATGGTTTTGAGTTTGTGGAATATGCGTCCACCCAGCCAGAAACCCTCATCAAGCTGTTTGAATCCCTTGGTTTTACCAAGGTTGCCCAACATCGCTCTAAAAATGTTTCGCTTTACCGTCAGGGGGATGTGAATTTTATTCTGAACGCCGAGCCAAACTCTCAAGCCGAGCATTTCACCAAAGTGCATGGCCCTTCAGCCAATGCTATGGCCTTCCGCGTGGCCGACAGCGCCTTTGCCCTCAAACGCGCCAAAGAACTGGGCTATGAAGTGGTGGAAAGCAAAGCAGGCCCGATGGAGCTCAACATCCCCGCCATTCGCGGCATTGGCGGCACGCTGATTTATCTGGTGGATCGTTATGGTAAAAACGGCTCGATTTATGACATCGATTTTGTACCACTGGACGGCGTGGCCCAACATCCCAAGGGCGTGGGCTTGGCCTATGTGGATCACCTGACCCACAATGTGCATCAAGGCAATATGGACCAATGGGCGAATTATTACACCAAGCTATTTAACTTCCGTGAAATCCGCTATTTTGACATTGAAGGTAAACTCACGGGGCTTAAATCCCGCGCCATGACCAGCCCTTGCGGTAAAATCCGCATCCCGATCAATGAATCATCGGACGACAAATCACAAATCGAGGAATATCTGCGCCTGCATAATGGCGAAGGCATTCAGCATATCGCGTTAGCAAGCGATGATATCTACACCACGGTGGAAACCTTGCGCGCGCAGCATATGCCGTTCATGCACACGCCCGACACCTATTATGAGCGCGTGGAAAGCCGCATCCCAAATCATGGTGAAGACCTTGCCCGCCTACAAAAAAATAGCATTTTGATTGATGGTGCGCCGGAAGATTCTGGTATTTTGCTACAGATTTTTACCAACACCGTCATCGGCCCAATTTTCTTTGAAATCATTCAACGCAAAGGCAATGAAGGTTTTGGCGAAGGCAATTTCAAAGCGCTGTTTGAATCGATTGAAGAAGACCAAGTCCGCCGTGGCGTTATCTAGCCCCAAGGCCAGTAGGCCGCTCCAGCCTTGAGCGCGTTTCATGTGAGCGG
>JAIXRX010000156.1 GCA_027485005.1 Alphaproteobacteria bacterium | reverse complement strand
TGCTTATTTTTCCTCATGAACAAACGCTAACCCAAGCCAAATGATTTGCCAAGCAACGCGTAGCTCTTTGTTTATCGAGGGAAAAATTGTCGTAATATAGGCTAGACAAGCCAGATTGAATCTTTTATAAGCCATGCCTCTTTCGTGGTTTTGCACGTTTCGTGCCCGGATAGCTCAGTTGGTAGAGCAAGGGATTGAAGATCCCTGTGTCGCTGGTTCGATTCCGGCTCCGGGCACCATTTTATTCATAGCGCTATTTATAAAAAGCTTTGTAGTTCGGCATAGAAATAGAGTGAGCCAAAGACCAGAATTTTTGCTTCTGTACCTTGATGTTGCTCCATTAGCATGTCCACAGCATCGGCAAGGCTCTCCGCCACTTGCACCTCATGCCCGATTCGTGCCGCACTGGCTTGCAGTTCGCTGGGTGCATAGGGTTTAGGTTCCGCGCGCACTCGCACCATCACGGCTACGTCCACGCATGGCAATATCTGCTCTAGCATCGGCGTTACGTCCTTGCCTTGGGTGGTACCAAAAATGAGATAGACCGCGCCCTGCCCCCAGTGTTTTTGCACATGGGCGGCTATCGCTGCTGCCCCGCCCACATTGTGCCCGCCGTCATACCACATCTCGACGTTTGCTGGCAGCTGCGGCCATGCCACGGGCGCTAACCGCGCCGGCCACTGCACATGCTGCAACCCTTGCTCGATATGCTCATGCGAGACATCAAACTCCGTCAGTGCTGTCATCGCGGCAATGGCAAGCCCCGCATTGTGATATTGATGCGCGCCATGCAGCGCTGGCGCTGGCAACACTGCGCCCCCATGCATATCTTCAAAATACAATGCGCCGTCGGGCTCTTGTGCTACCGCCCAATGCTGGCCCTGTACATAAAGTGGCGCGCCAACCTCTTGTGCCTGCACCACCAGCACGTCCATCACCTCTTCGGTTTGTTGCGCCACAATGCATGGCACGCCCGCGCGCATAATCCCCGCTTTGTGCCACGCAATCTCTGCCAATGTTTTACCCAAATAATCCGTGTGATCCGCACTGATGGAAGTGATGATGGTGAGTGTTTTTTCTGGGATGATATTGGTGGGGTCAAAGCGCCCACCCATGCCCGTTTCCACCAACACGATATCCGCCGGTGTGCGGGCAAAGGCAAGCAGCGCTGCCACCGTCGTGCCTTCAAAAAACTGCGGGGTTTCTGCACCTGCGGCCAAGCGGCATTCTTCCAAAAGTGCATGAAGATGAGGTTGCAAAATCGGCGTACCCGAGAGCACCATCCGCTCTTCAAAATGCTGCAAATGCGGCGAGGTATAGACATGCACGCGATAGCCCGCGGCTTCCAGCATCGCGCGCATCAGGGCAATTGTAGAGCCTTTGCCATTCGTTCCCGCCACATGCACCACGGGCGGCAATAAAAGATGTGGGTTGCCAAGCGCGCCCAACAAGCGGCGCATCCGCGCGGCGTCCACACCTGCGGCAGCATTCCACTGTGGCGGCGGCCAATGGGGCATAGAAATAGAAAAAGCCTCTGACATGCGCTTAACATGCCAGAGGCTTTTCTATGTGTCGATAGCGTTATTTGCCTGCGCCAACTGCAGGTTGCATCTGCTTTAAAGCTTGACGATAGACTAGGTCATCCGCTGCTAAATAACGGCTGTGCGTCATGGTGTCTCGCGCGGCATGAAGCAACCGTGCGATGCCTTGCGGGAGATCGGCGGCTGCACCAAACAAAGACACAAGCTTCTCTTGCATCTGCTGCATGAAGCCAAGAAAACCACGCTTGGTTTCAATCTCAGATTTCAAATGCGGCAGTAAATTGGTAGCCATCTTTTGCACTTGGTCGGTGCGCTCTAGTACCTCTGGCTCTGGCGTCTCTTTTGTCACTGGTTTAACAGTAGTAGAAAGCCCGCTGAAAGACATCTCAATCAGTTGAGCAGCATCAATATATTCACGCTCCATCCCTTTGAGATATTCGGCTGCCGCTGGATAATCCTTCATTTTAGTTTGTAAGGTTTCGTGCAAGGTTTTGAAATTCGTCATCGCCAAACCAAAGGCCGCATGGTCCATAATTTTCTTAAATGCTGGGCTGTGGTCACGCATCATTTTCCACATTTGCGGGCTTTGTTTTAAGTATGATTTTTTTGCCTCAACATCCTTATCATCGACCATTGATTTATTAAGTAAGGATTCAATCTTTGGCTCTTTCATCAACTCGTCAAAATGCGCATCCACATAATCAGACATATTGGTTTTCATGTGCGCAACAGAAAGCCAGGTTGGGCAGATCAAATGGTGCTGCAACAATTCGCTATAAGTAATCGTGCGCACTTCATTTGGGTTCATGTAAGGCTGTGCACCTTCAAAGCCATCCACAGAAATCGTTTCAAATGGTTTGGGGCCAGCTTTTTGAGTATTGCTTGCATCATTGCGTTGTCCACGAGACCCTACATTACCAGATTGAATCTCATTAGAATTGCTAAGAATCAATGGGAACAGTAGTCCGATTTTATCATTACGGAAGTGGTTCTCGCGGTAAAATTCTTTGCAACCCAAAGCAACTTCGAGCGCCATTTTATCAATCGATTCAACCTGTGATTTCAAATGCTGCTTATGTTGCGCTTGATAGACTAAGATACCTTCCATAAAGCGTTTCGCGGAAGGGTCATAGTTATATAAATTCAACAAATCGCCATTCTGAATGGTTACTTTGGTGAAGTCATACATGTCATAATCATTGATCATACCCACCATGGAACGAACGCCACTACGGAAAGGATCCGACATACTGCCACCTTGAAATTCGCGCGCCTCAATACCGTGTTTTTTGCATACGTCGCGGTAGGCTTTATGGGCAATATAAATAGCAGCAGCCGACGCTGGCGTGCCACCACGGCGTGAATTATCACTATGGGCAAATTGCACCACTTGCGTGGCTTTGCCGTCCACTACATCACGAGGGTGTGCTTTAGCAAAATCTGTCAAATGCTGTTGGTAAAATTCATTGCTGAAAAGATTATCCATAATGCCACCGACTTTAAGCAGAATATCCGGATCTTCAAACAGTGGCTGAATACCAAGCACGGGCTCCTCACCTGTCTTGGTTTTCGCGGCTTTCATCAACACTTGTGCTTCAAGCACGTTAGAGGCGTCCTGACATTCGGCAAGCACCTGATTCACAAAAGCATCTGGGAATTGCGCCGCTAATTGCAAGCGCTTGAGAGTGTGGTTCACCATTTGGTCTGTATTTGTATAACCTATACCGCTACCTTCTCTCTCAAACGTCGCACGCTTAGCTTCCACCAGTTCAGAAATTCTTTCTGGGTTTCTCAGAAGGTCGCTTAGAATCTCTTGTTTCTTCGTTTCGGCCGCAGCCATTGCTTCGGGGCTTACCCCTTGTTTTTCCATTTCTTCTGCTGGCAAACCATACTCACCATCCAGCAAATAATTCATCACTTTACAGAAATTATTTGCCGTTTCACGAAACTCAATGCGGCCCATAGTCGCACCAAAAATATCGTAGCGGCGTTTGAGCATCAGTACTTGTTGTTTGCTATCTTCTGCCTCTTTGTGTTCATCTTCTGACAAACCCTCAGGAATCTCTGCTGAAATCGCATTGCCTAAGGCAGTGGCAAATTCTTTCATCTGCACGCCGTAAATATTTTTCTCTTTGTCGCCACCATTGACTAATGCTTTTAGCGCTGAGCTATATTGGTCAAAAAGCGCATCTGCTTCTTCAGGCGGCATTGCACCCCATTGGTCTTGCAGCTCTGCCAGTTTACTCTTAATGCTCACCGCTTGGGTATGCACACGGTCAATTTTCGCTTTCCAATCCATCAACTCGGGCGGAAGATAGCCGATATTATGTAAATTGGCGTTATATTCACCCAGCGCCACTTCCATGTGCTGTGCAAGCGATTGCAATAATGTGTAAGCATTTACTTTATTGTTACCGTCTTTATCTCCCGAAGAACCCCAAGAACTAAACACATATTTTAGCTTCAACTCTTCGGGTTTATATGCCTCACCGCGCTCGGCCGCTTTCGCGCTTAATGCCTTATCAAAATCTTCATAAACATCACCCACATTGGCGTAGGCGCGCTTAAGAAAATACAGCATATTGTCGGTTTCATCGGCTGTATTCAGATTGGTATCCTGCTCGGGCAAATATTTTTCCCGCGGCGTGGTGGTGGTCTCCACATATTTTCCTACAGCCTCGCGCAGCTTTGTATCCGCATCATTTTTCCCGCGTGAATTTATTTCTGATGTTGGGTTTGCATGACGCATCTTATCTATCGCATCCATCACGTCGCGCTGCGCCTTCATGGCGATTAAATCATTCATATTAGTTGGGTGAGCGGTGAAAGATTGCTCAAATACTTTGCCGCTAATTTGCTGCACCAAATCACTAACCGACGCATCGGCATTGGCGATATAACTCGCGGCCATGCCATCTGGCTGATTATTGGCGGTACGTTTTTTGCCTACCTCTCTAAACACATTCTCACGTGCAACCAATGCGCCCATTTCATTCATCTGTCCCATATGGGCAAGATTCGTCAAAAACTCTGATACATTGTCTTTGTCAATCGGCGCAAAGCCGCCGTCATTGCCATGAATGGTCGAGGTTAAAAGATTATGGCGAGTTTTTTCGTTGAGCCCTGTTTTATACCAAAGAGCGGCATGAATACCGTTGAGGCGCTGCTTCATATCGTCTGCATCGACACCATGAATGAGTGCATTATGCAGCCCCATCACCACCTGATTCTGATTGGTTGAATTGAGGAGGTTTTGTTGTGCGCTGTTATTCTTTTGAAGTATATTGTTAATCATAGACACCCTGCTTTAGTTAATATTTTTTAATGAAGGGACTATACGTTAAAATTGTTACGATATGATGAAGGTTGGTGTTATTTTTTATATGATATAAAACAAATACTTAATCAACTTCGTCGAGTGGAATAAGAGCGTAATGCTCACGGTAAATGCGCTCTAACTGTCTTCCTTGAAAGGGCTTCATTGCCTCCTCGCACACTAGATAAGTCGCGGCGGGTTGTTCTTTCTTAGTAAAATGGTGAATCTTATCGGGAAATAAATCATCCATCACCACTAAACACCATTTTTTCCCATCAAACACTTCGGCTTTTAAATATCCAGCATGCCCCAGCGTGTAGTAATCCCCTTGGGTGCGCTCTTTGTTTGTTGCATCGTCATGCAAATAAAAGCGTATATCGCCGCGTTTTTGTGGCTCGCCTGTATATTCATCCTCATATTTCAAATGTACATGCCCCGTAAGCGTAATCGGCGGGAATGGATTGCCTTCCGATTGATAGCGTTTTTTGCGCGCGCGATGTGCCATATGATTATTCCTTCCAATGTGTGGCCACAGACCACCATGAAGGCTGCTGTGCATGCAATAATTGCTGTGCGCTCTGCGCGCTCTCTATTGTATCAAATAAGGCAAAACAGGTGCCTCCGCTGCCGCTCATGCGCGCTAGCGAAGCATTAGGCAAAGCTGCCAGATTGGCTAGAACATCCCGCACCACAGGAAATAACTCGCAAGCCGCTGCTTCCATATCATTGCGTGTATGATCCTTTAGCCATGCGGCCATCTCACGCATATCCCGAAACATAGGCCACGCCACCTCAAGCGGCGCCGACCATGTACCAGAAAGCGCACGAAACACGCAGGCCGTGGGCACTTCCACACGTGGATTCACCAGTAACACACCACCGCTTGGCAACGTTGGCAGAGGATTCAACTGCTCGCCAATCCCCTTCATCATAGCAGGAGTCCCTGCATAAGCCACTGGCACATCCGCCCCTATTTGCAACGCAATTTTTTCTACTGCCATCGGCGAGAGTTGAAGACCCCACCGAGCCGACAATAAATGCATTGCTGCTGCTGCATCCACCGAGCCGCCGCCCAAGCCTGCACTCACAGGAATATTCTTTTCTAAAGTCATTCGCACCGCAGGTGCGTCTGGTGCAAAAACACGTAAGATTTCCGCAACTTTTTCAATACTATTCGGCGCATCAGCTGATGATAATGCAATCGACCACTCACCAGTTATCAGGCATTCATTCTGCTGTGCATCTTGCACTGCAAGCACATCTCCAAAATCGGTGAAAGCCACCGCACTTTCAAGTAGATGATAGCCGTCCTCACGTTTACCAATCACATGCAAAAATAAATTGAGCTTGGCACCCGCTACCATCTGCGAAGATCTATTTGTCATGACCGCACTCTCACGCATTAAGGAAGAACGCTCATTTTCAGTGATGATGCCTGAGCAGGGTGCGTTACCACCTTGCCTTCCCAGGCGGGTAGCCCTTCTTGTAGTTTTTTCTCCAAGCCTTTTTTCTGGCCCGCTTCATGCTCTTTTGCATCATAGGCACGTTGCCACAAATACATGGCCTCATGCTGGCGGCCAAGCTGCCAGTATAAATCTCCCAGATGTTCATTTACTGTTGCGTCTTGCGGCAAAGTATCCGCCGCCTGCTCCAGATAAACTAGCGCCTCTTCAAATTGCCCAAGCTGATACAAAGCCCACCCCATACTATCCACAATTTGAATATCTCGAGGGCTCAGTTGCAAGGCGCGCTCAATCATTGCTTTGGCTTGTGGAATATTTTTTCCAAGCAGCAACCAGCTATAACCCAAATAATTCAGAACTTCTGGCTGGCTCGGAGACAGCGACAATGCCTTAAGTAAATCTGGTTCGGCCTTATCCCATTGCTGTGCACGTTCATAGGCAGCACCACGAGCAAAATAGATCGTCCAATGATACGATTTCGTCTCACCAATTTTTGTTAGCGCCTTGGTGTAAGTTTGCGCCGATTTTTCAAATTCTTTATGGTCACGAAGCATGTCGGCACGCGCCATCAAAACATCATATGGCTCACCATAGGCTTTTCCGACTTTGTCCAATACAGCGAGCGCATCTGATGTTTTTTCCATCCCCTGCAACAAATAGGCGGAACGGATCTGACCTTTAATGTAAAGTGGATGGCTTGGATTAATTTTGGCATACGCATCAATTGCGTCGCCGCTCTGCTTGAAGCGCTCGTACAACCCAGCAAGAATATAGCGCGGCTCAGCAAAGTCAGGCGCAAGCAACAATGCCAATCGCGCATAAATCAACGCCTCTTCAGAGGCCTGCATTGCCGTAAACACACCGCTAATGTCGTTCAACACTTCCGCCAAGCCTTCTTTGGCATCCTTCACTGGCAAAACAGTGGCAGCACGCGCTAGCGACAAATAATGATCAGGTATGCGCTCAGCATAAGCATCCAGCAATGCTTGGGCTTCTTTTTGTTTAGACTGCTTCAGCTGATTAGCCAGCAACACTTCCATCACTCGACTAGGAAGGACTGGCGCTTGTTTTAACAGTACATCAAAATGTTGTTGTGCCTCCTCCTGATGCCCCATAAATTCATTCAAGCGGGCCGCATGATAGTGCATAAGCACAGAAAACTCTTTGCCCGCGGCGAAAGACGGCGCTTTAAATGCTTTTGCGGAGGTTTGTAAACCAGCTTGCAGCCACCCCTTCATTAAAGGCGCAAATAAGGCATGAAACCCCTGCGGGATATAAAGATTCATGGCCTCATTCGCCTCACGAAACTTGCCCTGACTCGCCATCAAAATAGCATTCAACATGGCAGGTGGCACGGCCGCAGGAGTTTGCGGATTAATACGCAAAGAGGCTTTAGCCATTTCTTCGGGTGCGCCTGAGAGCAATGCGGCCTGATATGCGCCGCGTTGCAGCAACACATTTTCTGGCGCATGCTTTAATCCTTGCTCAAAAAAGGCTTGAGCATCTGCCATTTTTCCTTGGCCAATGGCGTGGCGTGCCGATAAATAGCTGCCAGTTTCATTAAATTCTAAGACTTGTGTACGGCTTGGTGTCCAGCCCATACGCATCGCCAGCTTGCTTCCAACCAAAATTGCTGAACCAAACAGCAACAAAAAGCCAAGGCCAAGTACTACCAACTTGATGCCTTTAACCGCTATAAATCTACTGTTTTTCATTTATTTGCCTGACATGGCTATATATTAATATGGGATTCTTGAACGCACCTTGGCATTTTTTGCTTGCAACCTCAAGCCTTTCCTCTTAAGGACAGCCACTCAAAATACTTTTTTATAGCGAGGACGTTATGGGTAGTAAAAATAACCCTGAGAACCGTGGAACAATTACAGAACTACGTAAATACGATGGAAAACCTGTAAAGCCTGTGCTTTACATCAACGGCGCGCGTCGCTTCATGGCTGCTATGTTTGACGACAACACCTTAGCGATTGATCCATCGACCAAAGAGCCCATTCCTTATCAAAGCCTCTAGGCTTCAGGTTTTAGGCTATTTCAAGACATTACAAAAAGCCCTGCGCATTGCAGGGCTTTTTTATTTGTGGCTTGTCCACCAATGCTACTTAGCCTAAGACAATCGTCCTATGGCATCAAACGTACTCACCTCTACACTTTTAGCATGGCATCGGCTGGTTGGCGCAGATGAGATAATGGGGCACGCGCCCTGCTCATTGCTCGCCCCTACGACTTCGGCTCTCGGCGCCAATACTGCTCCCGTTATTACCTCTGCGGACGAAGCCATGGCTGAATTTCATCGTGTTGAGGCGATAAACGCCGCTAAAAATCGTCTACCAACATTGCGCCCTGTAGTTGGTCTTGGCGCTCCCATTCCTTCATTCGCAGACGCACTGCTCGAAGCGAAAACACTCGCTGCGGCCAGCCAAACGTTTGAACAATGGCAGGAAAATGTACGCGCTTTTGAAGGCTGCCCGCTCAAACGTACCGCCACCAACACTGTGGTCGGCGACGGCAATCCCAACAGTAAATTGCTGTTTATTGGTGAAGCACCCGGTAATGATGAAGACAAACAAGGCATTCCATTTTGTGGTGCGAGTGGCCAGCTACTTGACAAAATGCTGGCAGCTATTGGCCTGACCGACCGCAGCCATTACTACATCTCCAATAGTATTTACTGGCGGCCACCAGGCAACCGCAACCCTACCCCTGACGAAGTGGCGCTCTGCAAACCCTTTTTAGAAAAATTAATCGCACTTATCCAACCACGCATGATTATTCTGGTGGGCGGTGTTGCCACTAAGAATGTGCTAGAAATTGATACGGGCATCACGAAACTACGCGGAAAAATTCATTCCTACGTTCAGCATAACCAAACATACAACGCATTTGCACTTTATCACCCATCCTATTTGCTGCGTCAGCCCATTAAAAAACGGGATGCATGGGCGGATTTATTAGTTTTACGCGACCTAATAAAACAATAAATTATTATAATTCAATGACATAAATGTTCTTTTGCCCTTTTGCCTTGATTTTTAGGGTATCATTCATTATGTCACGTCCATTACTGATGTATTTTCAGACATAACAGACCTGCCATTTAGCAGGCAAATTACCAATTATCGCACCCATTGGTTCGGTGCCAACATATACAATAGATTGACGAAACGAACGTACAAATAGCTCATGGCTAAATGGAAAAAGAAAACGCTAGTGATATCCACTTTTGCACTGTTGCTTCAGGCAGCAGCCGCTAGCTATATCTATTTTTATGGCATTCCGGGACTTTACACACCGCATACGACGACACATCAAGTGTTCGCGCGCAGCAAAAACACCGCCTCGCCACTGGTACTCAGTGCCCAAGACCTTGAAGACTATAAGCGCATTATTCAGGCACAAACTAAGCGCCAATGGAAACAGGCTGACGCACTCATTGCCTCGCTGGAACAACCTGTTTTAGTTGGGCATGTGCTTGCAAAACGTTACCTTAACCCCGCCTATCACGCTTCAGATATTGAGCTAACTAACTGGTTAGATCGCTACAGCGATCATCCTTACGCTAATGATATCTATAGCAAAATTTCATCTGATACGGCGCAATATCTTATTGTCCCCAAAGCCTACAAGGAATTGCCTCACAGTAAAACAACACCTCTTGCTGCCGATGACTCGCGTCGTTATTGGGGGGAATGGGCTTATCGTCTTGTGCCATCCGAAGCGGAGGCTTTACGACAATTAGCGATTGCCGCTGAAAATAAAATCGACGCCAAACCTAGCCAAGATATTCGTGTCTGGTTGAAAGAGCAAAGCAGCGCGCGACGCCTTTCTCCTCTCGCGAACGACCTACTAACATGGTTTGCAGGATGGAACTATTATGCGCGCAACCAAACGCGCCTTGCCTATCATTATGCGCAAACGGCCGCCACTCGCTCTGGGCAGAAAGCCCCCACTTTGTTCTGGTTAGCAGGTATGGCGGCGTGGCAGCAAGGAGCAGAGGTCATTGCCGCACAGCAATTTTCAACCATGGCAGGGCGCCTTCCCGCTAACAGCGCAGACGGTGCGGCGGCACATTATTGGGCGGCACGCGCTTTCCAAAAAATGGGCGAAACAGAACAAGCAGATAAGCATCGCCACCTAGCGGCAGAAAATGCTAATAGTTTTTATGGTATGTTAGCGGCTTCAGAAAGCAATCATCCATTGCAGCTCGCTAATGTTGGCCGCC
Organism: Alphaproteobacteria bacterium; assembly: GCA_027485005.1. Taxonomy (GTDB): domain Bacteria; phylum Pseudomonadota; class Alphaproteobacteria; order Rickettsiales; family JAIXRX01; genus JAIXRX01. Next base: position 6,067 of record JAIXRX010000156.1, on the reverse strand, counting down.
TAACCGCACCTGATTGGAGCCAATGGTTAAAAGAACCAGCGATTGCACGCGCAGCATCTCTTAAACAACTGGGCCTCGACAATGCCGCGAAACGCCATCTGGCTCATGGATTTACACAAGCAAATGCTTCACAAAAAATTGCGATAATGAGCGCTAGCAATGCGCTAAATTATACCAGCGTTGCCTCACAGATGCAGGGTTATTTAAATCCAAAACAAAATCGTTTCTGGTGGGCGCAATTGCCTGTACCAGAATGGAAGCCGCGAGATGGTTGGCGCTTACCAAAAGCCTTGGTGCTTGCAGTTGCGCAGCATGAATCAGCTATGAAAAGCCATGCAGAAAGCCATGCGGGGGCTCAAGGTTTGATGCAACTCATGCCGCTCACCGCCAGTGCGATGGCTGATTTAAGTGGTTGGCCGGACGTGCCTGAATTGAAAAATGTGAGTCACGCTCTAACACAGCCAGAACTGAACCTCACTTTAGGTCAGCGTTATTTACATTATTTAGGCAAGCAGCCTGAGGTGAATGGCAATTTAATTGCGATGCTGGCGGCGTACAATGCTGGGCCAACACCGATTGGGGAGTGGCTGGCCACCCACCGCGCCGACAAAGATCCGCTGAGCTTTATCGAAAGCATCCCTTATGCTGAGACCCGCAATTATGTGCAACAAACCTTGATGCTTTATTGGGCCTATAGCGCGCGCCTTGGCACTAGCCAAGAAAGTTTGGTGGCTCTTTCTCAAGCGCAGTGGCCAAGCCTGTTTAGCGTACGCGACCTTGCGGATAATACGAGTAAGCGTCTATAATCATCGATAACACTTTGCATGGTATCATTGCTTGCGCTACCATAGCTGTATGAGCCTAGTTCACGCCTTTTCAAACCCTAATTACTCGCCTCCCGTTGCCGGAGTAGACGAGGCTGGGCGCGGACCATGGGCAGGGCCTGTGATGGCAGCAGCTGTTGTATGGAAAGCTAACGCCGTCATTCATCCTGCCATTCATGATTCCAAAAAACTTAGCGCCAAATTACGCGCCACGTTGTTTGAAGAGATTCAACAACACGCTGATTTTTGCGTGGCGCAAGCGAGCGTAGAAGAAATTGATAGCATGAACATTCTGGCCGCGACCATGCTGGCAATGACCCGCGCGATTGAAGGATTGCCGACCAAGGCGCAGCATGCGGTGATTGACGGCAACCGTCTACCGAAAGGGCTTGCTTGCACGGCAGAGTTTATCATTCAAGGAGACGCAAAAATCTCTGAAATTGCAGCCGCCTCCATTCTTGCTAAAGTGACGCGAGATAGATATATGGCACATCTTAATAACACATTCCCACATTACGGTTGGGACAGCAATGCAGGCTACGGTACTGCGACACATATTCGTGGCCTTGAACACCATGGCGTCACACCGCATCATCGCCGCAGCTACAAACCGATTCAAGCGTTTCTGAAAGCTTCTGCATGAGCGACACCCCCGAAAAACCACCACAAAAAGTTGAACCAGCGCGTCGCTATCGTCTTTTCCCACAAGGGCTAAGTGAATGCCTTTTGCCACTAGTCATACCAGTCTTTAAACAACGTGGGTTTGGTGAATATAAAATTCTGACAGAGTGGGAGCAAATTGTTGGCAAACAACTAGCCGCCTGCACTCGCCCGCAAAAAATCGCTTTCCCCCCCAAACAAAAAACAGGAGGCACTTTACATCTACATGTACTGGGGGCGAATGCACTAGAAGTGCAAATGTCAGAGCCACAGATTTTGCAACAAATTGCCAGCTATCTTGGCTATTCTGCTATTGCGCGTTTACAGATTATTCATGCTGGCAACACGCTTCCCCTTGCAGGTAGAGGAAAAAAGTGATTTTATTCGCTGCATTAAAATAATGTTCTTTTAAAAGGGAAGCTCTATGAAAAAAATCCTTATCTCAGTCGCTGCTGCCGCCTTACTTGGTGGAGCATTCTGGGCAGCCAACCAATCTAAAGAAAATGCAGATGCTAGCGCGGCAGAAAACACGCCTATTGTTGCTGCCACCAACCATGAAGACCATGAGCATGCTGCCTCCAGCTCTCCTTCCGCGCAAGACGCGGTCGCTGCCGCTGAAAAAGAAACAGCGAATGCAGAACCAGTTACCATCACTAAGTCATTTGGTCAGCCTTTGGTGCTCACATTAGGCAAAGCCGATGCCCCAGTAGTGATTGAAGAGTTTGCGTCTTTGTCATGTAGCCACTGCGCCCATTTTGAAAAAGACGTACTGCCACAGGTGAAGAAAAATTTGATCGATAGCGGCAAGGCCCGTTTGGAAATGTATTCGTACTTGCGTAATGGCCCAGACCTGCGCGGCTCCATGTTGCTTGCCTGCTTGAAAGATAATGATCGTCGTTGGAAGTTTGCCAAAGTATTATTCTCCATGCAGGACCAATGGGCTTTTGACGAAAAATTTGAAGAATCTTTGAACAAGATTGCACTCGTTGGTGGCATGAGCAAAACCGAGTTTGATGGTTGCATGGCCGACAAAGAGCTTGAGAATGCTTTGATCAAGCAACGTGAAGCGATTGATAAAGAAAGAAAAATTGAAGGCACCCCCACCTTCTTCATCAATGGTAAGAAACTGGAGGGCGGCCCAGTGCTTGAATCCTTTACCAAAGCCATTCCTTAATGGGTGAAGAACCACTACCCTCTTTAGAAGTATTGGCGGAGCGCATCGAAGCGGCACGCCCTAAACCGGCAAAATATCGACCACGTTATGACGAACGAGGCATGGGGCTTGTGTTTCGTTTGGTGGCTGAGTTTCTGGGTTGTGTCGCCGTGGCCAGCGGTATTGGCTACGCGCTCGACCACGGTTTTGGCTGGTTTCCGTGGCTGACGATCATTTGTTTGTTTTTTGGGCTTGCAGCCGGCGTCATCACCCTGTATCGGACTGCACAAGATTTATCGCAAAAATCAACTTCTGCGAACTTGCCGATTAAGTAAAAAAGGATATTGCTCATGTCTGGTGCTCACAGCCCGATTGCTCAATTTGACATCACTCCGATTGTGCCACTGGCATTCAATGGTGTGGATATTAGCTTCACCAACTCATCCTTATGGATGGTTTTGGTATTGCTATCGATGATGACATTATTTTCCTTAGGGCTGCGCCGCGCCACTTTAGTACCGGGGCGTTTGCAAAATGTTGTCGAAATGACCTATGAACTGATAGCAAACATGGTGCGCGGCAATGTTGGTCCAGACGGTATGCGTTATTTGCCCATCGTATTCAGCTTATTTTTGTTTGTCATGCTTTCAAACCTGCTGGGCATGCTTCCTTTCTCATTCACCGTCACCAGCCACATCATCGTGACCTTCGCGCTTGCCGCCTTCATTTTCATTGGCGTGACTCTAATTGGTTTAATCCGCCATGGCTTGCATTTCTTCAGCTTGTTTTTACCAAGTGGTACACCGCTTTGGCTTGCGCCTTTGATGGTTCCGATTGAGGTGTTCGCTTACCTTGCGCGCCCCCTGACCTTGTCTGTACGTTTGGCCGCCAATATGATGGCAGGTCACATTACGTTAAAGGTGATTGCAGGGTTTGTAGGTTCTTTGCTACTCGCAGGGGGGGCTATTTCTGTTTTGGCCATCGCTCCGCTGGCACTCACCATCATCCTCACAGGCTTTGAATTCTTGGTAGCCGTCCTTCAAGCCTACATCTTTACCATCCTAACTTGCATCTATCTGAATGACGCAGTGAACCTGCACTAATAAAGATATTGCAAATTCGTGGTTGATTGATGCCAAGAATTTCACTATGAACCACCTCAAATTTAAATCATTTAACTATTCAACTTTTTAAAAGGATTCTCACAATGGAAATGGAAGCTTTGAAATACGTAGGTGCGGGTATTGCGTCTTTTGGTATGATGGGTGCTGCAATTGGCGTAGGCATGATCTTTGCCGCCTTCTTGAACGGTGCGGCGCGCAATCCTGCGTCTGCTAACGAAAACCTTGTTCGCGCTCTTATCGGTGCTGCATTGGCAGAAGCTATGGGGATTTTATCGTTCCTCATCGTTATCTTCCTCGTATTCGTAAAGTAGTTTGATTTTTATTTGGTAAGGCGCACTATGTCTGATTCTCTCACCACCACCGACTCCGTTGCAGATGCTCACACCATCGCACCTGCCGCTGACGCTGTGATGACAGACTCTGCTGGTGCGCCCACCGAATTGCATGCTTCGACCGAAGCTGCTCCGCATGCTGAAAGCAAAGCGGGTATCCCGCAATTAGACGCTAGCACCTTTGCTTCTCAGATTTTTTGGCTAGTCGTAGTGTTTGTGGCTATGGTGATGTTGTTGTCCCGCCATTACTTGCCACGCCTGCAAGGAATTATCGCCTCACGTCAAAATAAAATTCAAGGCGACCTTGATGTTGCCGCTGCCAGCCAACAAAAAGCTGAAGGCTCAAAAGATTTTTACGAAACCACGATGAAGCAAGCGCGTGAACATGCGCAAACCACCATGGCGGCCGTGCATGCCAGCGTGAAAGAAGTGGCTGACAAAAAACATGCAGAGTTGGATTTGATTTTGAAAAACAAAGTTGAGGAATCCTCTGTTCAGCTTGAAAAAATGACTCAGGATGCTTTGGCAAACCTGAAACCAGTGGCGCATGATATGACCAGCGTTATGGTGGAAAAACTCGTGGCTGCCCGCCCGAATGCAGACCAAGTAGCGGCTATTATTGACGCTTTAGAAAAACATCGCGGAGCATAAACCATGTTGATGCATTTAATTGAAGAACCAAAATTCTGGGTCCTTGTTTCATTTGTGGTGTTTATCGCTGGGGTTTGGAAACCAGCTTCTAAAGCTGTTCTTAGCATGCTGGACAAGCGCACCCAGATGATTGAAGCTGAGCTGGCGCGTGCATCTGAATTACGCATCGAAGCAGAAAAATTGCTCGTTGCTTACCAGCAAAAATATAACAATGCTGTGCAAGAGGCGGAAAGCATGGTACAAAAAACCCATGCAGATGCGGAAGCACTGGCTGCCCGCGCAGAGAGCGAACTGAAATCAGCCTTAGAAAAACGCATGAAACTCGCTAGCGACAAAATCGCGGCGGCAGAAGCGAAGGCCATTCAAGACATTCAAAACCATGTAGTGGACATTGCCATTTCTGCTGCGCGTGAAATTATTCAGCAACAAATGCAAAGCGGTAAAGGTGAAGAACTCGCCCGCTTGGCTGCCGCTGATATCGTTCGTAAGATCCATTAATGGCGTGCGCTATCACGCGCACCGCTCTTCTTCTCTTTGCTCTTTCTCTTAGCGTGCCTTCCGAGGCCGCTTGGCGTCAACAAGACGGCCAAGGTATTTTTATTCAATCCGTCATGGAACAAACCGCCGACGATGGCTTTGACATTGATGGCGAGGCCTACCCCATCGCGACCTATACTGCACGCCGCCTGCAGAGCTATGTGGCGTATGGCATCCCTGAATGGCCTGTGACTGTTGGCGGTAAGTTCACTCTCACCGCGGCCAAACAATATAATTTTGATACAGACGCCATTGACAATACCATGGCGATTGAGGACCCTGAATTTTTCGCGCGGACGATTCTATGGAATGACGAAACCCGCAGCATAGCGCTTGAGCCTTTCTTTAAAGCCCCCAGCCAAACGTCGGATGACAATCAGCGCCTTGCTGGCAATGTGCATACGGACTTTGGCGCACGGCTTTATTATGGTGAAAAATTTCAGCTTTTTGGCCTTGAACATTACAGCCAAAGCATGGCGGGATACCGCAAGCGGCTGGGGCCTTTTGCCAATCAATGGGAATATGAACAAACGCTCGGCATTAACCTAAGCCATGATTATCATTTATTGCTGCAAGGCTTTGGTACGCAAAGCACTGCCACCTTGCAAACGGGTAATTTAGCGCTCAACAATGCGGGGGATTACGACGTGATTAAATCACAAATTTCATTGCTGATCCCTGTTGAAGAAAACGTCCATCTACAGCTTGGATATTTGTGGGATATTGACGGAAAAACCATTGTCAAATCACGCATGTGGACGGTGGGGCTATGGCAAAACTTCTAGG
>JAIXRX010000137.1 GCA_027485005.1 Alphaproteobacteria bacterium | reverse complement strand
GCGGAAGAATATGGCTTCAGCGTGAAAGATGTGAAGTTTGATTTGAAAAAAGTGGTGCAACGTTCGCGCGATGTGTCGGCCAAACTTACCGGCGGCATTAAAGCGCTGATGAAGAAAAACAAAGTGACGGTATTTGACGGTTTGGGTCGTTTGCTCGGTAAGGGCGCTGTGGGGGTGTATGACAAAACCAACACGCAGATCGAAACCATCACCGCAAAAAATATCATCATTGCCACCGGTGCGCGTGCGCGCAACCTGCCAGGCTTGGAAGCAGACGGCAAATTGATCTGGACGTATCGCGAAGCGATGGTGCCGACCGAAATGCCGAAAAAATTATTGGTCGTTGGTTCGGGCGCGATTGGTTCGGAATTCGCCAGCTTCTATTTGAACATGGGCGCGGAAGTGACATTGGTCGAAGTGCAAGACCGCGTATTGCCAGTGGAAGACGCTGAGATTTCAACCTTTGTGCATAAAGCGTTTGAAAAACAGGGCATGAACATTCGCCTCAGCACCAACGTGAAAGCGCTTGAAAAAGGCAAAGACAGTGTGACCGCGTTGCTCGTGGGCAAAGACGGCAAGGAAGAAAAACTGAAAGTGGACCGCGTGATTATGGCGGTGGGCATTGTGCCAAACACCGAGAATATCGGCCTTGAACACACCAAAGTGAAAACCGAGCGTGGACATATTAAGATTAATGAATATGCGTTGACTGACGAGCCGAACGTGTATGCGATTGGTGATGTGACAGGCGCGCCGTGGCTTGAGCACAAAGCCAGCCATGAAGGCATTATTGCCGTGGAACATATGGCGGGTAAAAAACCGCATTCGCTCAAAACCAAAAACATCCCGGGCTGCACCTATTGCCGCCCACAAGTGGCAAGCGTGGGCTACACCGAAGCAGCCGCGAAAGACGCAGGCTACGCGGTGAAAGTGGGTCGCTTCCCGTTCTTCGGCAACGGCAAAGCAATTGCGCTGGGCGAGCCAGACGGCTTGGTGAAAACTGTGTTTGACGCTAAATCTGGTGAGCTACTTGGCGCGCACATGGTGGGTGCTGAAGTGACTGAGATGATTCAAGGTTATGCGCTAGTGCGCAGCATGGAAGGCACGGAAGCGGATTTGATGCACACGGTATTCCCGCATCCAACCTTGTCAGAGATGATGCATGAAGCAACCTTGGACGCCTACGGCCAAGCAATTCATATTTAGTTGATGATAAAGGTGATGCCGCAGGTCGCTGTGGTCACACTAAGATTATAAACACCTGCCGCAGTGGCCGCAGATATGCAGTCTGCAACTCCTATCCACGTGCCAAACATTTTGCCGCGCGTGGGTAATCCATCATCAATCTTGGAGTCAATGCTATTTGCTTCTTGTGGTGTTAAGATGTCATCGATGGGGATACCAGTGGTGCGGGTCACGCCAAGATGTAGTTTGTTTATACCCGCTGCGGCGAGAGGTGAATCGCTCCAACCTGCGGTGTCACTAAATACTGCCCATCCACCAGGTTTAAGGGCAGATGCTGGAGTGTTTGTGTCTAGTATGCTGCCGCCTGTTGTATGAGTGCCTGTGTATGCACCAGAAATAAGACCTGAAAGTGAGAGTTGCTGCCACGCTCGATAGGATTCGTTATTGGTTTCAATAGCGCCGTCGCCATCACCATTTGCGCTAGTACTCCAGTAAGAAACGGCATTATTCATATCACCCGGCAGTCCATTATATTTGATTTTGAAGGTGTTGATGGCAGTTTGAAATTTATTTTTTTCTGCAATCACCGAATTCAACTCGCTCGCACGAATCAAATCTTGTCCTGTTAAAATCCCACCAACAATGAGACCGATGATGACCAGCACAATGGCAAGCTCGACGAGGGAAAAACCATTGGATTTTGTCATGCTGAGCGAAGCCGAAGCATCTCGAACAGATGGGGTGAGATTCTTCACTGCGTTCAGAATGACAGTATTTTGTTTCATGCGCTTCTCCATTGTTTCGGCAGCCAGCTTTTTACCATGGCTTTCGCTTTTTCAATTTTCATCACATCGTCGATACGCTTGGCGAGGAAAGCCCGGGTTTTTGCCATGTCGTCTGATTCATCCTCCAACCACACCCATGCGGTGCTGGAGAAAACCCCCGCGAGTGTTGCGCGTTTAGTGTAGAAATTAAAGTCAGTGGAAGTGTCACCAATCGCATACCAGATGCTGTCCACGGTGTGATACAGGCAGGTGGCCGCGCGTGGCGCATGTTGTGGCTTGGCAAGAAAGCGCGTGGCTTGATACAGCGCTTCTTTGTGGGGTTGTGCCTGTTTGAAAACACTGAGCACGCCTGCAGAAATTTTCTCACGCACTTTCATCTGTGCCAGCGGCATGGTTTTAAGTTCGGCTTCCATTGCGGCGTCTAGTGTGCCTAAAAAAAGTTCGATGGCCTGTGCAATTCCTTCAGGAAACAACAAACCAAACATGCCATGATCGACTTTCAAATCGTCGCACGCACGCTGAAAGCTTTCCGTGCTCCAGCCGTCAAACGGCACATGGGGCAGGGCAGCAGCAAGTAATCCTTGAGAAGTGATATCGTTATTCATACGAACATTGTAACAGACAAAAGCGCTTATGCCACTTTCAAATGTTTTATTTTTTTCAAATCCACTGGCGCTAATTTCTGTGATTTAGGAGCGGCTAAAACGCGCTCATTTGGCAGGGTTAACATCACCGTGGTGCCTTGATTTTCTTTTGATTTAATCTCCAGCGTTCCTTGGTGCAGCTGCGCATATTCTTT
>JAIXRX010000058.1 GCA_027485005.1 Alphaproteobacteria bacterium | reverse complement strand
TTTGACGTGCTGGACGTGACCACCCCGCATTTGCCTGAAGATAAACCCCGCTATTTAATGGGCGTGGGCAAGCCCGAAGATTTAGTTGGCGCGGTGTTGCGTGGCGTGGATATGTTTGATTGCGTGCTGCCTACCCGCTGTGGGCGCAATGCCAAAGCTTTTACCAGCATGGGCGAAATCAACATGCGCAATGCGATGCATCAAGACGACCCAAGCCCGCTGGACGCGGCGTGTGATTGCATGGTTTGCACCCAATATTCGCGTGCCTATTTGCAGCATCTGATTCGTGCGGATGAGATGTTGGGCCCGATTCTGCTCACCTATCATAATTTATATTACTACCAGACCCTGATGCGCGGGATACGCGAAGCAATCGAGCAAGGCCGCCTGCAAGCCTTTGCGGATGATTTCCATGCGCGCTATGCTGAAGGGGCGAAGTTGCGCAAGGCTAAGAAATAAGTCGATTGCTAACCTCTAAGCGAGTGTTATAATTCGCCAAGTTATATCCCCCTTTTCTCAACGGAGTTTTTATGCGTTTTTCTTCTGCGGTGGTAGCAGTGCTTGCGGCTTCCACTTTGCTTCTTTCTGCCTGCGCCCGCAATATGGACGGCAGCACCGTCACCTCTTCTAGCTCGGTGGGCAAAGTGTTGTATGGCCGCGTGGTGTCTGCCCGTGCGGTAACGATTAAAGACAGTGAGCAATTACAAGACAATGTGCTTGGCGGCGCGGCTGGCGGTATTGCTGGCGGTGTGGCGGCTTCGAGCATCGGTAAAGGCAATGGCCAAAATGTGGCCACCGTTGGCGGTGCGATTGCGGGTGCCGTATTGGGCGCGCTCATCCAAGACCAGCTTGGCACCAGCTCTGGCTATGAATATATTGTGAAATTGGATAGCAGCCAAAAAGCTGCGACCAAAATCAAGAAATCGAAAAAGGATATCACCTTGCGTGGGCAAGATATGGTGGAAGATGACGTGATGTCTTCAGCGGAAATGGCCAGCATGGAATCCGAAACGATTTCAGTCATTCAGCAAGATGCCCAAGCCATTCCAATGGGTAGTAAAGTGATGGTCGTGTATCGTGATGATCGCGCGCATCTGACACTGGCGCAGTAGCCTAAAACAAACTGGAAAACAGAGCCTTCGGGCTCTGTTTTTCTTTGAACGGAACCACATGAAACATGGACTAAAAGTTACCGGCATTATTTTTCTGTTACTGGTTATTTTAGGCTGGGCAGGCTGGAACTTTTATGTATCTGAACGTTTGGCTGGCTGGGTGAGCGCCCAAGCTAGCAGCGCGCTTGGCAAACCTGTTAGCATTGAATCCATTCATTTTGACCCGCTGCATTTAGCGCTTGGTAAAACGCAAATATCTTTGCCACAACCATTGAGTGCCGATAGCATTACCATCGAGGGCACATGGAAGAATCTGCAAGATCAGGGCTTGCCGCGTGAGGTAGTGATTTCACAGATGCAGTTGGACACGCCTTTTCCTATTACGATTGAAAAACTAGCTCTCAAAACCAGCATCGACGATATTAAAAATATGCGGATGGCAGAGGTGAATGTTGAAGGTGCCAGCATCACCATGATACAACCAGATGTAGCGATAGAAAAACCCACTGCTTTTGTTTTGCCATTGCCCATGACACGGGCGCAAATAGATGCTTTGCCATTGCGCACTCTTACGGCACGGCGAGTGAATTTTTCTTACAGACAAGGCGCTAACCATTTACACACCGAGTTGGAGCTGCATGCCAATATGCAGTCAGAAAAACCAACGCTGGATATGGTGGCACGTAATCTGCAAGGGATGTGGGACAACACACCATTTTCTGTGCCGATGGCTGATGTGAAGTTGGTATTCACTCAAGAGAATCTGTGGGACGGTACACTTGAAATTCCACAATTAGAATCCGCTAAAATCCCTGTTTGGATTGGGTTGTTAGCTGTTAAAAGCGCGCTGCAAATAACCCCTGAATGTGCATTGTGGGCGCCCGCCTCCCTCAAAGGTACGGGTTATTTTGCCAATCAATTCAAAGGGAGTTATTGCTGGGCAGGGGCTAAAAAGGGGCTGAACAGTACGTTGAATGGACGCTTCCAGATGAATCCAACCTCTGAGTTGGAATGGAATGGTAGCATAAAAAACGACACGCAGCTTGCACTCACACTGGCGGTCAAAGCATTTCCTTTAGCGCAAGCGATGGATGAACTGGCACAGGGAAAATTGTCAGCCACAGGTACGGTGAGTGGTAGTTTTCCGTTGGCATACAATCTTAAAACCAAGCGCTGGAGCTGGAGCAAGGGCGTGCTCAAAGCCGACGCGCCGGGGCTGCTCAAACTTGGTGCAGGGGTTTTGCCAGCGGATATGGGCAATCTCTCCATGGTCAGCGACCTGCTCGGGAATCTGGAATATCAGCTTTTAGAGCTACATATTTCTGCGGATCCAGAGCATCCCGACAAGCCGATGGTGGAATTAAAGGTACAAGGCAACAATCCGCTGGTCATGGACGGAAAACCAGTTAAACTCAATGTGCGTTTAAGTGGTGATTTATTGGAGATGCTTCAGTCTTCCTTGTTGCCAATGCAAAACCCTGAAAGCATGGTAAAATCTCATGAATAAACATTTTTTATGGGCGGCGTTTCCTTTGCTGTTGGCGTGTCAGCCAACCGTGCAAGTCCAAGCCCCAGACAAGCCGATTGAGATCAATCTCAATGTAAAAATTGAACATCATATTAAGGTGGAAATGCAAAAAGACATTCGCACTGCGATGAAGAAAAATCCCGATATTTTCTAGTATTTAGGAGAGAATTATGCGTCATTTCATGATGATGGTTACTGCCATTTTATTGCCCGTCAGCGCTACTGCGCTGGATTTAGCCACGGCTCGCACTCAAAATAAGGTGTGCGAGCTGCCAGACGGTTATGTGAAAGCGTTGGGGGAAGATGCCCAAAGCCTCGCAGCTGAGGTCAATGCTAAGCGCCGTGCGGCTTACGCTCAAATTGCTTCGGAAAATCAGCAAACAGTCGCTGTAGCTGGGCAGTTGGCTCATAGCCAAATTATTGCTAAAGGTGTAGCATCCTGTAAATAACAGGTTGAAAAAACAGCGATTGTAGGGTTGACAATTTGTCCGCGGTGCGTATGTTGAGCGCGCTTTGAACAAAACAGCGCCTGTATTTGCACTGTTTTAGGATGATCCGGTAGCTCAGTTGGTAGAGCACTTGACTTTTAATCAGGTTGTCGCGGGTTCGAGCCCCGCCCGGATCACCATTTC
>JAIXRX010000099.1 GCA_027485005.1 Alphaproteobacteria bacterium | reverse complement strand
TTTGGCGTGGCCAAGAATTTCTCTGACCTTGCTTTTAAAGGGGCAGACGCGACAGCGGATGTTGAATTTAGCCGCGTGGTGCGTGATTTCCATGCCGCTCAAAAACCTATCGGTGCGATTTGCATTGCGCCTGCAGTGGTAGCGCTTGCTCTCAAAGGTTTGGCTACCCCAACGGTAACGATTGGTGATTGCAGTGGCACGGCAGCCGCCATTGAAAGCTTTGGCGGAAAGCATCAGGTCTGTGAGTCTGACGAAATTGCGGTGGACGAAACGAACCTGATCAGCAGCTGCAGCGCCTATATGCGTGACGATAGTTTGGCTTTGATTGCCAAAGGGATTGAAAAAGTGGTGGCCCAGACCCTCGCTTTTGCTAAAAAAAACAAAAGCAAAGCAGCATAAAACTAAGTAAAATTTCATAAAACTGTCACAATTCTTTCCATCGCTTTATGTTATAAATGCGCGTGGAGGATTCTGATATCTATGGCTCAACGCGTTAACACACAAACAGAACAGCAGGCTTCGGTTGATTCGAAATTTGCTAAGCGACACTATGTGCCGCTGGTGTTTGGCTGGGGTGCGGGGATTGCAGCGTTTGGAGCCGCTTTTGTGGCGTGGAAGAATGCAGCCTTGCGTGACCTTGTGCGCGCCCTACGTCAAGATTCCCAGTGGCGTTCTTTGGATCGCAGCCCAGATGAACTCGCCGATGCCTTGCTCTCCAATATCGAGGAAATGAAGCCTTTCGCGGCGAGAGGAAAAGAAAAAAAGCTGACTGAACTAAAAGAGAAATTACACGATATCTTAACCGAAGATCGCTGGGTGCGGCCTTATGGTTCTGGTCATATTGCCCAGAATATCCATGATCCCTATGATAAATTTATTGCTGAGGAATATCGCCCTGCATTGCTTAAGCTTGAAGCGATGAAGCAAGGAATGACTTTAGAAGGTTGGGAAGCCACATGTTCCCGTGTTCGTGAGAATATGATACATGATAGGCTAGACGAAAAAGATTTTATTCCAGCACTTGAGAAAGAGCTGGGCATTCACATAGAACGCCAAAATATTACTGAATATATTTATAGTATTTATAAAAATATTCGTGGACACGAAGAGATTGAGAAAAGCGAGACTTTGCGAAACGCTCGCAAAAGCTACCGAGATATTGTTGATACCATTGTAGAAAAATTACACAATGGCTTGAAGGTTTTAGATAATAAAATCGAAGCACTTGGTGAGGTAATGACTCATACGGACATGAAACAACAAGTGGATATATTGTGGGAGAAGGAAAACCTGTTCAAGGATTCTTTGCAGCAATCACTCGAGGCACGCGCCGAATACCACAAGGTACTTGATAAAGAAGTGCTGCATCGTCTTCAAAAACAAGACATGCCATTACTATATAAAAATCTTTCGCAGCGTGATCAGTTTAAAACTGTTGCATTTGCAGCCGTCGTTGGTGTCGCAGTAGGTGCAGTGGTAGCGTCGGTCAGCAATTGGTTGGTGTCGGCTAAATATGCTCAAGAGCAGAAAATGGCTTTGAAAATCACAGGAATTCAAGGGGCAATAGCGGCGGCTCCCCAAAGTTTTCAAGACCGCTTGCGGTACAATATGGACGCGCAAGAACTGACGGATCAGCCTGCGTCATTAACGCGCTAGTTTTTTGGCGTACTTTCATTATAATCCAATTTTATTCTTTATTATTTGAAGGTATTAAGCGCATGCGTTTGCAAATATGGCTGTTGCTTGCAGCATCAATACTGGCAGTTTCTCACTCTGCTTCGGCACAGGATTTTCCAAAGGCAGGAGTGTTGCTGGGCGCGTCGAAGTCTTTGTGCGCACCCACGCCAACAACAATCACTGCGCTCAACCACTCTCCTGCGCCAGACGCTGTCTATTCAGGCAATAATTTAGTGCAGCCAGCAGGCAAAGCAGAAGCCATGGCAGGGCAATGGGTGGTTGTGCGTGGCCGTGTGCTGGATAGCCGTTGTGTGCCAGTGGCTAACGCATTAGTAGAACTTTGGCAAGCCGACGGACAGGGGCGTTACGTTGAATTTTCACGCCGTTTACTCGCTCATCCTCAGCCAGTATTTACTGGTAGTGGCCGCACCAGTACGAATAATCTTGGTCAATTTGAATTTGTAACCCTGTTCCCAGACCCCGCCAGAGACACTACCATTCCTGCCAAAGCTAAACCGAAAAAGATCAAAAAGAATAAAAAGAAAAAAGCTAAAAAAGCTGAGCCGGTGGTTGAAACTCCTCCTGTTCCTGAAAATGAATTTCGTGCACCTGTCTTGCATTTTAAAGTTAAACAAAATGATTTTAAACCGTTTGCTACCGAAGTTTTCTTTGAAAATGACCAGCGCAATGAAAACGACCGTATTTATCGTGCGTTGAGTGCAAATGAGAAAGAGCAATTAAGCCTGCGTGTTATATCAAATGATAATACTGCACTTGAAACCCGTATTGATATTGTTTTGCCAGGTGCTGTGCCATTTATAAAATATTAAAGGATTATAATGTGTCGGCGCTTATTTCTCCTCACGTCCTAGCAAAAAAATTATCGGATAAACAATGGTGTGTGGTGGATGCCAGCTGGTATCTTCCTACCCAGCAGCGTGCGCCTTATAAAGAATATTTAGAGGCTCATATTCCTGGCGCCATTTTTTGGGATATTGACAGGCTTAGTGATAAAGAAAGCCCCTATCCGCACATGCTGCCACGATTAGATGTTTTTTCTAAAAGTCTTGGTGAGCTTGGTATTACGCCTTATCACAATGTGGTCGTTTATGATAGTTCGGGGCTTTTTTCTGCGGCGCGTGTGTGGTGGAGTCTGCGCATGCTTGGGCATGCGAATGTCTTTGTACTTGATGGCGGCTTGCCTGCATGGAAAGCAGCAGGACTCCCGCTAGAAGTAGGTGAGAGAAACTGGCCGCCACAATCTTATGTTGGGCGCGCTCAGCCTCATCTAAAAGTAGAATACACGCAAGTACAACAAATGTTAGGTCATGCCGCCGCACATGTTATCGACGCGCGTGGCGCCCCACGGTTTGACGGTAAGGAGCCAGAGCCACGCGCAGGGGTGCGTGCTGGGCACATGCCAAACGCCATCAATATTCCATATAAGGATGTTCTAGAAGTTACCGCACAAAAATTATTGCCGGTGACGGAATTAGAAGTCGTCTTTGCACAGAAAAATATCGACATACATGCGCCGATTGTGGCCACATGTGGGTCGGGTGTGACGGCCTGTATACTGGCGCTAGCACTGTATGAGCTCGGGAAAAAAGACGTCGCCATCTACGATGGTTCCTGGGCAGAGTGGGGCTCACGCCATGATTTGCCAGTGATAAGTGCTGATTGATTTAGAACTTAAAGCTTACACCTGCTTTATAGGCTTGGCTGCTCCAATCTACGGCATTGAGCTTGGTGGTTCCAACGGCGCCACTGCTAAAGAATGTTCTATCTACACCATCTTCAGCCGTAAACTCACGTAATGCTGCACTTAAGAATATCTCCCAGTTACTATTGATACTGTAGCCATACTCTGCTTGTAACTGATAGCCACTACCATCTGCTTCATGCTCATAGCTTTTGGGATGCATAAAATCGGGGCGTAAATTCCAGTCGGCCTGTGCATAATAGTCAGAAACCTGATAATCTCCGCTCAGTAAAAAGCGATGTTTATTGGCAAGGTTCATATTCAAACGTGCACCAATATAAGGGCCTTTCCAGCTTGTTTCATAAGTGCTCTCAAGCCCAGAAAATGGGCCGCTATTGGGAATGGTTTGATTGCCGTCCGTTATTTCCAAATTTTGCTGATGGATAGAGTAACCGATGACAGGGGTAAGGCTGTAACGATTCGCTTCTGGGGCGCCATTCGGATAGCGTGTGAGTGCCAAGCTATAGCCAATCCCAAACTGCCCACCTTGCACCGATCCACCTTCGCCATTATTATTCGAACGAGAGAACTCTGAGGTGCGATTGTTGCCGTTGTAATCCGAATCTTGGTTATTTCCGCTTGTGATATTTCCGTGATAACCTTCGGCTTCAATATACACATTGCGGAATGTGCCTTTATTAAACGTATGGCGTATGCCTCCACTAATTTCGTAGATGCTCATGTCAGACCAAGTGAGTTCCGACAAAACGTTAGGCGTGTTAGTCCCAGTGATATCGCTTGCGATATTCCACTGCAACTCGTCACTGCGTACGCCCATATTGACATAAACATAGGAAAGTTTTTGTGCCGCAGATAATGGAGTGTAATTTGCAAACTCATTGCGTGTTTCGCGGCTAGTGCGGGAAGGTTGATTCAACAAATCTTCACCGTTGGCGGCATTAGTCGTGGCAACAGGGCGCTGATAATAGGGGTTCTGATACATGGTGCCACCTTGTGTTCCACCATAATACTGCGCCATTGCCGTGGACGACAATAATATGCTAGATACAAAACCAGCCAAACCAAGCGTTACAATACGCATAACCATAACTCCCCAAGAAACACAGGATAATTTTTATTCTTAAAATCGTCCTATGCACAAAATGGTTTATGATTGGTTAATATGTGTATGACTTCTGCATAATATTCATTGTCATGGCATTTCCGACACGGTTCAGGCATAGGTTTTATTCACGCAAACATTGCAATAGGGAAAAATATCTATAGCTTGAGTGTATCAAATGGTGAAGGCAAGGGTATCTAGAATGAAAAAAAATAAAGGCTTTTCACTTGTTGAATTAGCGATTGTATTAGTCATTATTGGCTTGATTACAGGTGGAATTCTGACTGGGCAGGAATTGATTCGATCGAGTGAACTCGCTAACTTTTCTATGACGGTCAATAAATTCCGCGTAGCGGTCAGCACATTCAAACTAAAGTATAATTCCCTTCCTGGTGATCTTAATAATGCATTTGCTTACTGGCCTAGCGCTGGCTGCACAAATGCTGTTACAACTTTTGATAACCAGTCTGGTTGTAATGGCAATGCTAATGGCCAAATCAATATTAGTGGTAGTGCTGGAGGGGTTCTGGAATCTTATCGTTACTGGCACCATCTTTCTTTAAGTGGAATCATTCCTGGTAATTTTATTGGTACAGGCATTGGTGGTAACAACTCACTCACGGACTCCGCTGGTGTCAATACTCCCAAATTGCCAATAAATGGTGTTTGTTTTCTTTCTTCTTACGGAGGTAATATTACTTCTGGTACAAGTAGATACTATGGTTTTTATCCCAATTTATGGGACGTTGGAGATGCCTCAACGAGTGGACGCTGCTACGGAAATTTTTTAACGCCTGCCGAGGCCCAGTCTGTGGATGCAAAGGTTGATGATGGCAAGCCCGGTATAGGGATTATACGAACGTTTCCTGGAGATTGTGCGACCAATACAGCATCCGATCCGAGTGGTGCAGCTTACATGCTATCAACGCAAACGATTTCATGTAACTTTACTATAAATCAATAAATTTAGATTTACTAAAAAACAGGACGATTTTATTTCTAAAATCGTCCTGTTTTTAAATCGCCTGAGATTTTTTAATGTGCCAATTACTTCTGCACAATATTTAAGGTCATGCCGTTGCCAACGCGGTTCATACTGAATTTCTGGCTGGCGCCTTCTTGGGTCACGTTGAGATTGTTATTGCTGCCGGTGATACCGAGCACCGCAATGTGATTCGTACCCGTCTGGTTAATGGTCGAGCTATTGCTGTCACCCACAAAAACCTGAGAAGCAAAGTTACGAGTGCCATCTTGCAGAATGTTCATTTCGTTAGCACTGCCCGTCGCTTTTTGGGTGGCGCTATGGAAATTACCCGTTTGCGTGATGGTGGCGTTATTATTCTCACCAATCAACTCTTGTGACGCACGGTTGTTATTGCCGCGCTGGGTAATGCTAAGGTTATTTGTATATTTATCGCTATCCTGAGATCCGTAGTTCCCATTGCCTTCTTGTTTCAAAATGGCGCTATTCGCTTTCACATTCATGTTTGC
>JAIXRX010000105.1 GCA_027485005.1 Alphaproteobacteria bacterium | reverse complement strand
AGATTTTCAAACCCATGACGTTTGCCAATTTCAAAAACTTCGGTTTGCAATTCGTCGGCAGAGAAAGAACTGGTTGTTTGCAAATAATTCAGCAAATCTTTGAGCGCTGCGTTTTCCTGTTCGGTCGGCGCGCGATAGGTTTTGGTCGGTTTCACAAAATCATGATAATAGCGCACCGCAAAATTCGCCAATTGGTCAAGCTGCGGGAATTTTTCTGCCGTTGCCCCTTCAGAATAGCGGGAAATAAAGCCCCAAAGCACTGATTTATCTTCTGGATTGCACGCACTGGCAAGATTCAACAACAAGCTAAAACTGAGGCCGTGCGCTTCCGCAGCGGGTGGATTGCCACCATGAATGTGCCACACAGGATTTTCACATTTTTTCGCATCTTCTGCGGCTGCATATTTGCTTAGATGCGTGAGATAATCGTCCACTTGCTGCGGAATCACGTCAAAATACAAACGCTTTGCTTTGCGTGGCGCGGTGAACATGTATAGCGCCAAGCTTTCTTGCGGCGCATATTTTAGCCATTCATCAATCGTCAGACCATTGCCTTTGGATTTAGAAATTTTTTGCCCCACTTCATCCAAGAATAATTCGTAGCTGAATTGCTGCGGCGGCGTGCCACCCAAAATGCTGGTAATCGCCGAGTAAATTTTGCCATTCACCAAATGATCTTTGCCATACATTTCATAGTCCACATCCAGCGCTTTCCAACGCATCCCCATGTCTGGCTTCCATTGCATTTTGACGTTGCCGCCAGTGACTGGCAGGGTGATTTCTTCCCCCTCTTCGTCGATGAACGTAACGGTGCCAGCTTCGCCATCCACCGACTTCATCGGCACATAAAGCACGCGGCCTGTTTTTGGGCAAATGGGCAGAAACGGGCTGTAGGTTTGTTGACGCTCTTCACCCAAAGTCGGCAACATAAGTTTCATGATTGCATCGTATTTTTTTGCGGCGATTCTTAGTGTTTCGTCATAAACACCATTTTTATATAAATCGGTGGCGGATTTGAACTCATAATCAAAACCAAACGCATCTAAAAATGCACATAAACGCGCATTCATGTGATGGCCAAAACTCTCATGCGTACCGAATGGGTCTGGCACTTGCGTGAGTGGCTTGTTCAGGTTTTGCGCCAGCATCTCAGGGTTAGGCAAATTGTCTGGCACTTTACGCAGGCCGTCCATGTCGTCGGAAATACAGAAAAGTTTGGTCGGAATGTCGGAAATTTCTTGGAAGGCACGGCGCACCATGCTGGTACGCGCCACTTCGCCAAAGGTGCCAATATGTGGCAAGCCAGACGGGCCATACCCTGTTTCAAACAAGCAATAACCCTTGGCAGGCGGCGTTTTCTTAAAGCGCTCGACCAGCGCGCGCGCCTCTTCAAACGGCCAAGCGGAGGCCGAATTTGCGTATTCTCTCAATAGGTTAGAAACATCAGCCATCGTCATTAAACCTTAATAAAATAATGTTATTATCGTGTTTAAGCGAAATGCATAAAAACACAAGCAAAAGCAGGGGTTCATGGGACAAACACGGCGGGATTTTTTGATATCTTTGGGGCTTGGCAGCGCAGCCATTTTAAGCAGTCCAACAGAAGTTTTTGCCACTAAACCAAAATCTTCTGCACCTCAGCTTGAGCTTGCAGAGTATATTAATATCGCGGATCTTTATCATCAAACAGCTCCAACCATTATCCCCGATCCTACGGATAGTCAGAGTATTGGGGGCAAAGACGTACCGATTCATCTTTACTGGAATGACAATATCCCAACACGCACAGATGGTCAGCCTTTGTGCGGCGAAGATATTATTGTTGATAACCAAAAAGGCCAGCTTCGCATTCGTGAGAATGATAATGAAGAAAGGGTCCTGCTGCAATGGACGATTCCCAAAACTCGCTCAGAACCAGAGATAAATAACCCCAAAGATCACTGGCTTCGTGATGAAACAGGGCCACATATTTTAATCGGCAAATTTGATGGAAACATTCCGCCAGAGAATATACATTATGCGCCAGCCAGCATCCCCGCCCTCAGAAACCATGCGCTGCATTACCGCAATATTTATTTGAGATCCGAAGATGCAGCAAAATACCCATCTAAAACGATTGATGATCGAGGAACACAAGTTGGTAACATTGAGGATTTAGAAAAAATTCTACCGATTCCTAAAGATGGTCGTTATCATGAAATAGCTCCCCCTTTGCATATTCATAAAAATAGCGCTGAATGGATTTTATGGTGCGATGACACAGCCCATAAAATGGCCTATAACCTTATTCATTTTAATCCTCACATGAAAGGTTATAAGAAAGAACACAATCTTAGCTTACTTGCTTTAGCAATGACGGAAAGCGCGGGGGGCGAAGTTGGAGATAAACTGGGGCCCAACCCATTTTTAGTGAATTATGCAGGCTACGGTGGGTTATTTCAGTTTTATATTGGAAATAACCCAAAAAAACGTGAGGCGCTTGAAGAAGCAGGGTTTGTTACTCCATCAGGAAATTGGAAAGAGAATTTAGTTCATGGGAAAATCGTGCATAATGCAGAATCATTTAAATATGATTGGAAAGCTCAATGTTATGCCCAATTACAATGGATGAAAAAACTGCAACAATATATTGAACCGACCTATCGTATGTATCAAAATACAGCGCATGTTCAAAAGCATCCACACTCTTTATTTGGTTATTGCGCGGCGGCTCATTTGACAGGGCCCAATGGTGCAAAAGCACTACTAAAATCTGGTAAAGTTTCACGTGATGGCACAGGAACGCCAAATAGCTACTATGCATACAAATTTAGCGCCGTTCCTGATACATGCTTTTTCAGTGGTGAGGTCAAGATACCACGTACATTATCAGATATTAATATGGATTATAAATATGAAAATGAAGTGGATATCAAGAGAGAGAGCCATCAAGAAAAACGCATAGAATTACTAAATAGAGAAAATGTTATGTTGCCAGATAAAACACGAGTTGCACCAAAATCTGTGAGGATTCCTATACCAGTTGGCCGAAGCCATTAATCTGAGTGACTAAAAAATCTTCATTCGCCAATCGACTTTTCTCGCGTTAAACTAGCCCCAATATTCTTTTGGACGAGGTGGGAATGCTGCATTTATTTTGGGCGGGCATGTGTTTGCTGGGTATTGCATGGGGCTTCGGCGCGACACTGTTTGGTGCCGAAGGCGACCTGATGCAGGCACTGGTACAAAGTGTTTTTAATCAAAGCATTTCCGCCGTTGAACTCGCCATTAAACTCGCGGCTGGCCTTGCCTTTTGGATGGGGTTGCTACGTATTGCCGAGCACGCAGGCATCCTCACTTGGATTGGCAAAAAACTAGAACCCTACCTGCATCACCTGATGCCAGACGTGCCACGCGGCCACCCCGCCTATGGTCATATTGCCGCTAATATGGGCGCGAATATGTTAGGGCTGGATAATGCCGCCACGCCTGCCGGCCTGAAGGCCATGCAATCCCTGCAAACGCTTAATCCCTCACAGCATGAAGCAACTAACGCACAAATCTTATTTATTGTGCTTAACACTGCGTCTATCACCTTACTCCCCATTAGCGTGATGCTATTTCGCGCGCAAATGGGAGCGGCGGACCCTGCCCTCGTCATGCTTCCAATTTTGCTGGTAGGGCTTTTGAGCAGCGGCGTTGGCTTGCTCGCTGTCAGCTATTTTCAACCCATTTCCAGCCACGCAAAAATTTGGATTTTTGGCATTATTGGGGCGTGTGCCGCGCTATTAATCTTACTCATGGCACTCAGCCCTGCCCCTTCCGAAGCCTCTGCCAGCGCAGGCAATAGCAACTTACTTTCTAATGTGGGGAATGGTTTGTTATTACTCACTATTGCTGGCATTTTGACGATGGGACTGAAGAAAAAACTACCCGTGCTGGATGAGTTTGTGGAAGGCGCAAAAGAAGGCCTGCACACCGCATTTCGCATCACACCTTACTTAGTCGCCATGTTGATAGCCGTTGGATTATTGCGTGCCAGTGGTGTGATGGAAACATTGGTGAGTGGCATGTTATGGCTTGCAAATGGCGCAGGGTTTTCTGGCGCGGGGCTGGAAACTCTACCGACTGGCATCATGAAAAGTTTTTCGTCCAGCGCCTCACGCGCGATGATGATTGAACTGATGCAGCACCACGGCGTAGATAGCTTACAAGGGTTTGTTTCCGCCATTATGCAAGGCTCGTCCGAAACCACTTTTTATGTACTGGCCATTTATTGCGGTAGCGTGGGCGTGGTCAAAATTCGCCATGCAGTGCTCTGCGCTCTGCTTGCAGACGCGGCAAGTGTTATGGTTGCGCTGGCGATTGGGTGGCTGTGGTATTAGGCGCAGAGGCTGCCTGATTTTCAACAGGAGCTGCAGGAGTTTCTGAAGTATTTGCTGCGTCCGCTTCTTTACTTGTCACTGGTGCTACTTGATCGGCTGCAGTAGTAGGTGGTGCGTCAGTCGCGACAGCTGGTGTTTCGCTCACCGTAGTAGCATCTGAAGCGACCGTATTATCTGGCGCTGGGGCTGCTTCTTCTTTTGGTTTCATCGCGGCACTGGTTAACGCGGCATTCAAACCTTCAACCTGAATGCGTTGATGATAGCTACCAAGGAAACTCTGCATTTGCTGAATATTTTGTGCCACTGCTCCCATATTTTCGGGGGTTACCGCCGCGTCACTCGTAATATAAGCAAATAACTCTTTATGAGGACTATCTTTCATCAATGGTGTAAAATAATCTCGTAAATACTGTACCTGTCCGCGCTCATTTTGCAGCGTGTAAGCCACGCCTAACTTAAGCAGAACCTCTGATTCATGCAAATTCAGCACTTGCGTCGGATCGGGACGCTGACCAAGTACATCTTCTGCCAAGGCCGCCACCTGTTTCCAATCCCCTTGATTCCAATAAATCTCAAGTTTCAGCCATTGTGCCTCTTGCGCAAAATCATCTTTCAATAATCGCAAAGCACGTTCTGGCTCACCAAGATCAGCCAATGCGCGGGACGTTAAGCGTGCACGTTGAAGCTGTAATTCTGCTGGGTTCTCACCATAGCCTGAAATCTCGAGAGCTTGCAGCGCTTTCTCGGGCTTTCTATCCAATAAATAAAGTAGGGCTAATTGGGCGCCAACTTCACTACGCAACTGCCCCGTCAATCGATTGCGCACTTGATGGTCAAGCAAGCCAGAAGCACGTTCTAGTAAATCTACTCGCACCAAACGATCCGCAAGATTACGCACCATCAAATCACCATCTGCTTCGACCGGTGTTAAATCTTTGAACTCATAATAAAGCGTTAAAGCGTCTAATGGCTTCATATTCTGATCGCCATTTTCATTAAATAAATAATTGAAAATGCGGCTCATAGATTCTGTTGATTTAAAAGCCTGTGCAGTACGTGGGTAAGACAGCACAATCTCTTTAAGTATTCGCAGCGCCTGGCGATAATTCTTCATCTCTTCATACGTATCTGCAAGCATTTGCAAGGCTTGCAATTCCACCAAATCATCTCGCCAGATATAACGAAGATGTTCTAATTTTTCCGTTAGTAGCTCCGGCTGGAGCGTGCCCTGCTCTTTATTAATTTTTAGCCATTCCAACGTCGCACGTGCACGCCAGTCACGTGTATCAAGATTTGTCATTACGGATTCAAGAAGTTTCTTCGCCTCATCCATTTCATTGTTGCGAGCAGCAATCACACCCTTCCAATAGTCAAGGGCAGGCGACATCCGCGAGGTCACTAAGTCTGCATCTTCTAATAATTTTAGGGTGGCTAATGCCTGATTATATTGCTCTTGGCGCACCGCACGCTCTACCGCCCATAAAGCAACTTTTTGCTGCGCCTCTTTAGGATATCGACGCAAATAATAGCTCTGAAAAGCATTGTAATCAAAACCAGTATTCGCTCCCTCTACATATTCACTCAGCATGGCTTTCCAGAACGCCACTTCATCACCGTCTCCCAGCTCTTGGGTAGAAAAAGCTCGCAAGGCTTCATCATATCGCCCCACAAGGTAATTTGCTAAACCAGCAACAGCACTCACCTTCTGGTCGATATAGAAGGCTAGATCTTTGGATTTAATCACGTCCAAAAGGCCGAGCGCCTCGGCAGGCATTCCTTCAGAAATATAAAGTTTTGCGAGTTCCAAACGCGCCATATTCGCTTGCATTCCCTCATCACTAGCAAAAACTTTTTGAAGCTCTTGGCGTTTGCTCAAGAATGTTTCATCTTTCTTAAGCATCCACTCTTCAGCAGG
The DNA here is from genome assembly GCA_027485005.1 of Alphaproteobacteria bacterium. Taxonomy (GTDB): domain Bacteria; phylum Pseudomonadota; class Alphaproteobacteria; order Rickettsiales; family JAIXRX01; genus JAIXRX01. The sequence goes on along the minus strand of JAIXRX010000105.1, from coordinate 16,183 downwards.
GAAAAACGTATCTTTCGCAATCATACCTTCGTTAATATTATTTCTCTGCTCGCCTCCCGTCACAACAGCTTGCGGGGAAATATTAAGGCCATCTGGCGAAAGAATCGCGAGACCATTTCGCTGGACTTCCGCTTTTACATTGTCACGCAATGCTTTGAACACAATCCCCTGCGCTGATTCTAACAACTCCATATCAACCAAAGTACGCCCCGGTAATACCCCTGCCCCATCAACAAATACAGGTACAACCGTAAGGGTATCCCCCAATCGCGGGTCGCGTAATTGCAATGGCGGCGAAGTTTCAAGTGCATTGGCCAACAAATAAGCGGGCTGGCCTTCCTCGGAGCGCGGCTCTAAACGTATCGGCACATTAGGAGCGGTGGGGCTTTCCGTCAGCGTCAATGACCAGCCTCCTGCCGATATGGCCCGCATTCTCGCACCACTAAACGTTGGGGCCTCAAATGCCATAACAGTTGCGTTTTCGGGTTGTTGCGACACAGGCAAAAGACGAAGTTTGTTAGCAAAAGTTGGGGCAATATCTGGCTTAATAGGTAATGCCTCTGATACGACTACCCATACTACGCCCCCGCGCTTATAAGCCGCTGCTGCAAGACGTTTAGTGCTCTGAAGATTGATCTGAATACCATCCAAATCTTCTTGAGCCGTTACTTTTAATACACCCTCTTGTGCCGCGGAAGATAATGTGGAATCTACGTTTTCAGTGACAGTCGGCACAACATTCTCTATCGGTGCTTGTGCAATGACTGGTTCAGCTTGCTTTGGTGGCTCATTAGTCACTGAAAGAGGTTTTTCCCCTACTTTGGCTTCAACTAATGGTTCACTTGGCATCTCTTTCGTCGATGCAATTTTTGCGCGCTGCGCAGCCGAAAGCACCATTTCAAGATTCTGCTGATTCTTATCTAATTGTTGCTTCTCATCGACAACTTGTTGAGGTTTTTCCACCGGTTTATTTTCTACTGTCACAACAGGCTTTAGCGGCTCTTTTTCTGGCGGCAGCACAGGTTTAGGCGACGCCAAAACAGGCACTGGCTTTGCTGGAGCTACTTTTGTGGCTTGATTAAGAGCAGCCTGCTCTATCGCTTCCAGTGGGTCGTCCTCTACATTGACAGATTGCAGTGGCAGAGCCGCTTGTAATTCTTTTTCTATATTCGTTTTTTCTAATGTCTTGGGCGCAGCTGTTTTTTTCTCAGGCTCTCGTTTCTTTGCCACCACAGTCTTTTCAACATCAATATCTTCAATCTCATCATCACCAAGGTCTGGCTTGTTAGCAGAAACCTGTTTTAGCTCTGGCTTCTGAGTGGGCGCTTTTTCTTTTGGCGGCGCCTTATCGACGCCCAACACATCAAGTCCCACAAGATTCCCGCTAATGAAATTGCGAGTGCGATATTCATCCGCCAATTCTAAAGTCAGTGTTTTTCCATCACCACTCATTGAGGCTTTTTCAACAATGCCTGAAAGACTGCCAAGCATGCTGCTTAGATCCGGACTAGCTTTTCGGTTGAACCGAATTTGAACTTGCTTACCATTATTTTGGGTAGAAAATTCAGTCTTTTCTGGCCATTCAAAGCTAATACGCGCAAAATCACGAATGCGTTGACCCCGCACTAGCGGTGCCTCTGCCATAGCAGAGGTAGCAGCCCCCACAAGGATAATAGCCGCGCAAGTCGTGCGCATGAGCATTCGAGAAAATGGGCGAAAATCATATGTCATGATGGTCGCATTATGGCGATACATCAAACACTTGGCAATGGGCAAAGCCCGCTATGTACAAAAAATTTAAACTCAACTATCCGTTAGAAAACAGAGCGTCAATATCGTCTTGGCTCACTGCGCCTAATTGTGGCCCGTTGCATAGCGCTTCATCCTCGCGTTGAGGTGCTGCAGGCGCTTTCTTTTCTAAAGTAATAACTTTAGATCCCGTATTATTAATCAGGCTTTGCAACCGCTCAATTTTTTCTTCAACAAAATTTAGGGTTTTGACGACCTTGGCTATACGTTGGCCTGTGAGATCTTGGAAATTACATGCCTCAAAAATACCACTTACTTCCGTTGCAATCTTTTCTTCCCAGCCATCTGATTTTTGAGCCACATGAGATTGAATGCGTTCAACCGAATCCATAATCTGATTCGTCGCATCTTCAGTAGCCTTCACCACCTCTCCCAAATGGTCCGATGCCTCGGCAATATCCTGACTACCATCTCCGCTATTCATTTCTGAGAGCTCTCCGCGCGCTTGCGCCAACTGATTCGCAATGGCAGAAATCTCATTTTTTATCAACGCGAAGGGAGCAGTTTCAATGGTGGTTTCACCCTTCACAGCTTTCTCTAGGATACTTGTCATATCCTCGATACCAATGCTGCCATTCTTAATTTTCGTATCACTTAGTTCTTTAAGTAACTGAAGGACCTGAGGGCTTGGATTATTTGCCATATTCACTCCTGTTCGAAGGATTTTGTTTTTATAGACTTAACAAGGTTTTCTAGAATGCCCCAATAACCGCTGCCATTTTAGTTTTTAGCGTCTCAAGATTAAACGGCTTCACAATGTAGTTATTTACACCCGCTTTTTTTGCAGCAATCACATTTTCCGGTTTGCTTTCGGCAGTCACCAGAATGAAGGGCAGAGCTTTGAACTGCTCGCTTTCACGCACTTTTTGCAACAAAACATAGCCACTCATTGGCTCCATATTCCAGTCTGAAATAATCAGGCTAAACTTTTTTTCTTGCAGTTTTTGCCATGCCTGCGTGCCATCTGACGCTTCATCAATGTTAGTAAAGCCTAGCTGGGTGAGTAAATTACGAATAATGCGCAACATCGTTTTATAGTCATCCACAATCAAAATTGGCATATTCTTATCAACAGCCATAAAAAAACGAGCCTCCTTGGCAAATAATTCTTCAATATTCATTACTAAAGTGCCTTACCGTGATTGGCAATGCACTTTGCAGATTAGCCCATGGAAAATTAAAATGGAGTTAATGACAAGATAAATAACTGTGTTCTACTTGCCACATTTGATAGCTAGTCCTATATTGATTCCATATTTAACTGATAGGATACCTTTATGCAGTGGACTGACATTTATGACATTGCCATCGCTCTAGAAGAGTCGCACCCTCAGGCTGATAACGTCAACCTTCGCTTTACTGATTTACGCCAATGGGTGCTTGGACTCCCTGATTTTAAAGGCGAACCGAACGGTTGTAATGAAAAAATTCTTGAAGCCATTCAACAAGCGTGGATTGATGAACGCGATTAGTATTCTTTTTATTAACGAGGAACAACTTCATCGATTTGCTGCTGCTTTTGCGCAATGCCTTACGAAAGGCGACTGCGTAGCACTCGAAGGTGATCTCGGCGCAGGCAAAACTAGCTTCGCGCGCGCACTTGTGCAAAGTCTTCAACCCACGCCTGACGATGTCCCAAGCCCTACATTTACCTTACTGCAAACTTATCCCGTTCAATTAAAACACGGCATCGCAGAACTGTGGCACTATGATTTATATCGACTAAAAAATGAAGAAGAGCTGGAAGAGTTGGGCTTGAATGATGCGCTTGAGCATGCCGTGACCGTGATTGAATGGCCCGCTATTGCTGCGCGATATTTACCTTCCGACACACTTTACATTCGGATTGATAAACAACAGGATGAATTTGCTCGATTATGGCATTTTTCTTACCCTTCACGTTGGCAACATTACTTCGACATTTTACACACTCAAGGATGGATTTCTCAATGACCCAAGCCCTTCATCCACGCGATGCCTTGAAAGATCTTTTCCTACGCCATTCAGGTTTTGAGCATACACAGCGTGTGTTTTTAGCGGGTGACGCTTCTTTTAGAAAATATGACCGTGTGATTGACCAAGATCAGAGGCATTATGTCTTGATGGATGCGCCACCTGAGCATGAAGATACACGGCCATTTACGAAAATTGCACGCTTCTTAGTACAGCATGGATTGTCCGCGCCACGCATTATTGCCGAAGATGCCATTCAAGGCTTTTTGTTGCTCGAAGATTTTGGTGATGTTTCATTTACTAAATTACTTGCTGCTCAACCAAAGAGAGAAAAAGAGCTTTATGAAGCAGCCACCAATGTTTTGTTGCAATTACGCACTACGAATTTACCCGCTCACGTGTTGCCTTATAGTTTAGAAAAATTGATGGAAGAAGCGTTGCTGCTAGTGGATTGGTTTTTGGCCGCCAGCCGTGGTAAACAGCTTGCGGCAGAGAGCCGAAAAGATTTTATTAAGTTATGGGAAGAGGTATTGCAAAATATGCCTATGCTACCACCCGTACTTACCTTGCGAGATTTCCACGCTGACAATCTGATGTGGCGTGAAAACGAGAAAGACATTGCCCGCGTAGGATTGCTCGATTTCCAAGATGCGCTCATTGGTTCTCCTGCCTATGACTTGGTGTCATTTTTAGAGGATGCGCGTCGTGATATTTCTGCCGAAACTATTGAGTATTGTTTGCAGCATTACATCCAACAGTCTGGTTTTGATAAGCAAGCTCTACGCGCTCATTTTTCTATCCTTGGAGCACAGCGCAATAGCAAAATTATAGGGATTTTTACTCGTCTGACCCTGCGCGATCATAAGCCGCATTACCTTGCCTATCTGCCGCGCGTATGGCGTTGGCTAGAGCAAGATTTGACTCACCCTTCCCTTGTCGATATTCGCCAATGGGTGGATCACTATATTCCTGTGGACTTGCGCCAATTGCCAAGTGAAGCTGATCTTCGTCTGCGCTTTGACGAAGGAGCGGCGGCATGAATGACGCGCTGAAGCAGGCCATTGTTTTTGCCGCTGGCAAAGGCATGCGCATGCGCCCTTTGACACTGACAACCCCCAAACCTTTGATTGAAGTGGGTGGCAAAGCGATGCTCGACTGGGCACTGGATCAATTGGCTAAAGTGGGAGTAACGCACACGGTGGTCAATGCCTCTTATTTAGCGCAGCAAATTATTGATCATGTCGCGCCGCGGCAAAACCCACAGGTCATTATTTCACTGGAAGAGGGAGAGCCGTTAGAAACTGGTGGAGGCATCGTTCATGCGTTTGGGCACCTCAAAAATTCTCCTTTCTTTGCTATGAATAGCGATGTCATTTGTCTGGACGGAGCGACTCCCATGCTCACGCGCTTACAACAAGCTTGGATACCAGAAAAAATGGATATGCTATTGCTTCTATGCCCTACAGAAAAAGCACGTGGCTATCACGGCGTAGGAGATTTTTTTCTAGAGCAAGATGGCGCCTTACGTATGCGTCGTGATGAACCAAGAGCGCCTTATGTCTTTACTGGGAGTCAAATTTTATCACCACATTTATTTGAGAATCCTCCCGCCGAGATTTTCTCACTCAATCTTTTTTATCGCGCCCTTAGCTATCCTGAAACACCTATGCCTAGAGCTTACGGGTTAGTTCATGATGGTGAATGGTTGCATGTGGGTGATGTGGAAGCCTTAGCACAAGCCAATGAGTTTTTTAAAAACCACACAAGTTAATTATTAGTAGCATTTTTCAACCCCTTCAGCGTAGCCAAGTGCTTCAGGGTTTTCTTGCAACTGTTTTAAGAACTCGTCTTCTTCAGTGCTTAACGTTTCACCTTGGTCTTGTTTCTCTTTAATTTCAGTGACGCGCGCCTCAATAGCTGTTGTTATCGCATTGTCTGTTCCCCCAGCTGTTGTGCATGGTGGCTGGGCATCTGCTTCTTTCTCTATGACTGAAAACACATTGGCTGCATTTTTATTTGCCACGTTAGCATCAATCTCATTTGTTGCACTATCTACTGTCTTATTACCTGGCACCTCTATGACAGAGTTAGATTCTTGTGATTCGATAAACTCATTTGGAATGACGCCCGATTCTGCAACCACATCAGGAGTGATAACTAAAGTATTTGTTGCAGGAATAAGGGGTTGCGTCACATCAAGTGGCAACGATGCACCAGAAGGTACATTCATCGCACCATACGGTGTTATCATGATGGTACCATTATCTACTTCATAGCTTAGCCCTAGCTGGGCGCCGTCTTTCACAGTTAATACACCATTAGCGACATAAATATCTGTTTTACCAGTTAAGGTCACCCGCTCTCCATCTTTTTTCTGGAATTCGCCACCATTTGGCAGGGTAAGCTCAGCCGGCCCTTTGTTTGAATCAATATAGATCACCGACTCATCTGGCGTTAAAATAGTCCAATTGTCTTTGGGATTGTTTGAAGATGCAGGCGATGTCACAGTATTTCCACTCAGCCGCTGATCAGATTTATTGCTCGGAAATATGACGTTAAATGTATTAGTTAATCCACTAATAGAGAAGCCTGGACATACAGCTGACGCAACATCAGAAACAACCCCTTTACCGCGCGCACTCGTGAACGCACCTCCCGCAGGTCTCCCTAATTTAATGTTATCACCAATATTCACTATGGCCTCTTGAGCATAACGCTTGCCGACACTGGTAACAGCTTCTTGTAGTTTCATCCCACCACCGCAAGGAAGTTTGCCCAAAATACCATTCACAGCCATATTAATTTTATTTTGATATTTATCTAATCCAAGCATTGCAAAGACATCTGCTACTGGCGTCCCTTTCCATAGCGGACGTGGCGACAAACCAACGGCAGCACATCCTTGTTCAACAAATACCCCCGCCATCTTACGTCTGCCATCCTTGCCACCTATGCCACCAAAACCAGGAGAGCATAGATTGGTAAGCTGATTGTCAGGTAAGGTTGCGCGACGGGAATCTTGGTTTTTAAGCATGGCCATTTTAGGAGGATCACGCCCTTCATCCATACAGACACGAACATCTTCTGAAGGCACATTTATAAGCTGACGCTCAGAAAGCGTATTAATATCAACTCGTATCGTTTCATTGCGATTTCGACGAACCATACATCCTGTTCCTCGATAATCCGCCGAAGGACGATACACTTTTGCATAACTCCACATATCATCCACACAAACGGAGAGGTCTGGGTTGTAACAACTTGCTAACGACGTCTCACTTATACCCGTTGCTTTAGCCAGTTTTGCAAACACTTCACGCTGAGATTTTGGCATGTCGCTATAGCTTTGATAAATACGTCTATTGCTTGACGCACCAACGCCATCCGTTACCCCACAAGCATCTGGATTTCGTCCAAGATTATAAGACAATACATCTACATAAAATGGAGGCTTGCCCATATCATCGCCTTCATAGTTATGCACTGGGACATTTGACGCCTTCACAAATGCAACGTGTGGTTTTATTTGCAGATATTGTGTGAATGGATACGTTTTCAACTCTCCAGAGTCTGTTTTCTTTTTCTGGTAACTTTCCATATCCCAAATGATGATATCACCTGGCATCGCAGAGCCCATTCCTCCCTCAATCATTCCTCGATTAATTTTAGTTGCCGCAAAATTTGGGAAGCGCTCATCCATTATTGAAGGATTTTCTGGAGCGTCTGTATCAACATAACCTCGGAAAGCTAGCGGCCAAATAATTGTTAAAGGCATATTATCGTCACCGCTTACCGTCACTTTAGCACCAGCGGCTTGTAAAACTGCATCTTCAGCCATGTAAGGTTTGAACGTTTTTTCAAACATACATAGACCATTCAGACGGAAATATTTATAACAGCGCGCCTGATACATTTTGAGAGCCGTCCATCCTGTAAGCGCATGTGCTTGTGCACTGGCAGAGGTTGGATAATTCATAACGTCATCTTTAATCGCTTCCATATCTGGAATATTAAATAGGGACGTTTCACCTCGCGCCTTCATATAGCCCTGAATACCCTTCCAGCCACTACTACGACAGGAATTCTTCTCATCCCCAACACCAACAATGCGAAGGTTTTTACCCATGTCAGAGCTATAGTCAATCTGACCAAGACCCATGCCTATTGCACCCCACTCTGCGCCCGTATCCCAACGGCGTATATATGGACGATGATCACCGAAATACTCTTCAAATGTTAAACCATCGGGCAGATATTTATCGCTGACTGACTTCATCGTTAGCATGCCATTGCTCACGGCATTCATCATGGTAAAGAACGAACTATCCTTACCTTTATTATCTTTTGGACGATATGGCTCCATTTTAAGTGGATTAATTGGTGTTAATGATTTGGCTAAATCATGACAACATTGTTTAATACCAACCGGACATGATGCAGCACAATATTTAGGATCGCGATCAGCTTCGTTGTAGCGCGTACTGCAAGGTGGCCAGAGTCCATGACGAGCCTTAACACCTTTACAAAACAAAGGTGGTTTCCCTTGTTCGTTCATATCATCAACCTGATCTGCGATTTTCGCGATAGCGCCATCAGCCTTTTTGCCATTTGATGCAAGTAAAGACACGACTGGACGGCAGAACCACTGCAGTAACTTACCGCACATCTCCCTAGCCATATCATTTCTTAGCTCTTTTTTCTTTTGCTTATATTCAGGGTCGTTTTGCGCTTTATCATTTGCTTCGGGTATTGCAGCTTTTAACTGATCCGCAATATTTAAAGCGCCCGATTTGATAATGAGAGATAATGCCCCAGATTCAAGATACGGGTTTCTATTGGTTAGAACAGCATAATAAGCGTTATAAATCAGATTAAACAGATTCTCACCTGAAGATGTATCCGAGTCCGAGACACCTGCTGAACCGTCATCATCAGATGTTAAGTCATGATCCATCATGTCTTCATGGCCCGTCAGCAAGAGATTCATGATTTTCATTTGGAATTTGACAAGGATACCGCAAACTTTTGCCAGCTCGTCGCCTACCCATGCAGCACAGACCTTTTGAGCAGCAGTAAATGCAGCTTCTTCTGCTATTTTTGTTATTACCTGCATCATGATGATGTCATTAAATTCTTTCCAGAAACACTCCTCATTCCGCTTAATTCTACATAAGATACAACGATGAAACGGCTTCTCACGGAACGTCATGATATCAACAGGTGAAGCCGCACATTGTATGCTACTTTTTGAAATAATATTACCCAGCGCACCGTTAATATTTAACGCTGCTTTATCATCTTTATCAAAAGGAACACCCGTATGGTCACCATATCCTTTATATAATAAGGGAATAAAATCAGTTGGGATTTTTATGCCCAATAAATTAATTTCCATTCCCTCACCACAATCATTTTTGTGCCTTAAAAGACGAAACTCTGTGCATTTAGAATAGCGGACACGCTCAGTAATGGACTTACCATCACCACCAATCAATGTGTGCCACCGCGGAGACCATGGATGCGTCACATCAATAATACGCTCAACAGGATGTTTGGCCAAGTCTGACACTTGCATAGTAAAGTCATATTGCGGCTTATCAGCTTTTACATAAGCATAATTATTCTTTCCGCCATATGCGAGCACTACATTTTCTGCATCAGGATCATCTACCTTCTTGTTACTGATTTTACGGTTAAAGGCATCAACGGTAATATAGCTTCCATCGCTATCATAGAAACCACAAAGACCTAGACCAACCAATTGGAGATGACTGAAATGTCCGTTTAATACCGTTTCCTCAGTCTTCTCATCAACCGCCAAACGTTTACTTGAACGAAGTCCCTTTAAGAAAGAGTAGCAACTTTGCTTGCTTTTACCCGTTAGAATTTCATGCAAGCGATCTTGATTTGGCGCTGGATAATGTGCTGTTGTATCAATAATCCATGGATAATATGGCAATACTAAAACCCCATACCATGCACGTTTAAGATAATAGCCTAAGTCATATTCAAAAGCATTGACGGTTTTTTTACTCGTTGGATCCAGCGGATTGGAAATCGTCACACATTGCCCATCCTCGTCTTTCTTACAAATACACTCACCTTTAGCATTTTTCTGACAGTCATCTGGGGGCACCATGCTGAGTGGCTGAAGATAATTAGCATCGGTAGATTGGCTATAGTTATTATCCGCAATATAAGTATTAGCTAGACTAAAGGGAACAATGTATTGGTTCGCACATGAGTCAAGCTCCAGCATCGTGCGAATAGCATTACTACATTTCCCTAATGGACAAATATTAGATCGCAATGGTTTACAAGAAAATGTGCCATAATATCCTTTGCCATTTTTAATCTGATTTTTGCCTGTTAACTCGGCATCAATCCCGCCGGCAAGCATGTCGCGTGCATAGGCAAGTATACGCGTACTCTGCACGCGCTTGTTATTGTCTGCATTATCATAGCGATATTGGTTGTGAGTAATACTGTAAAGCTCTGCAGTATTAAGAGCCGAGTAATCTATACGACGATTCAGCCATCCATAGTTCCAGAAATAGGTAGAATGAGGAAGATTGGCATATTTTGACATACTGACCGCAGGCAACGAACCCGCAACCCCATCAATCAAACTATTAATACCCGGTATCGTCACTCCAAAATTCGATAACATATTCGTATACACGGCAGCATTCGTTGAAAGGCCTTGCGCTAAAACACCTTTGACTGCTCCATCCACACCACGTGATTTAGTATATGCAGCAGCTCCCTTGAGTGAAACATTCCTATATCTATTATCCTCAAATACTCGACCAAGAGCTCCATATATCGTCGCTGGTCCAACAGGCAGCTTAAAATTAGTAATACACCAACGCAATCCGAAATCTTTGTTGGCCGGGTTTACGTTTATTTTTTTCCACCCCTTATCTTCTTTAGAACCAAAAATCTTTAAGCATAATGGCTGATTAAGCTGATTAATTTTTTCCATCATTCCTGCAAGTTTCTGTTTCAGGCTATTAATGGGTTTATCGAGTGGTGAAATTTTATTAGTAATGGAACGCAATCCACGCAGTTGCTCAAATACCTTTTTCATATGAGTAAGCTTCTCGAAGCTACCAACTAAATCAGCCCCCATACGCAACTGATCGAGAGCGTTCGTTACCTCTTCTAGCTCCTTCAGATTTTTTTGGATAAATGGAATGTTCTGAATCCCTGCATTTAATCGCTGGGCAGCATTAACAAGGTCACTCATACTTTGGCTGTTTAAGAAACTCTCGCGCATAGTTCCAAGATCAGAAGCAAAATTACCAACAGATGCTATGTCAGTAATTGCCGATTGAACTTTGGGATCTGATATAAAACTACCAACATAAGGCAGTGTTGAAATAGAACTATTTATGGCTTGCAAACTTGCAGTCGCATTACGCAAAGAGGGATCCGCTGACATCGTTTGTTGAATCGTTTTTAATTGATTCACAAAAGCCGCCGTTTGATTTCCAATCTGTAAAGCAGACTGTACATCTGCGCGCTGCAAACAATTCCCAACCCCTGGCAATTTACTGAGGGAACCACTCAGATTATTGACCAGAGCCACACCCTGCTGCAAATCTATTGTGCCATTAGGCTGCTTTGCTAGGCTTTCCAGCTCTTTCAGAGATTGACTGACCTCATAACCTTCACCAATCACACCTGCTGCTTTTGATATACGCCCTAAATCCTCAACGCCTTGCAATTTATCAGCTGCAGCCTCTAATTCATCTACCTGATTCAGGCTGTTCTCTGCCCCCGTGGCTCGCATTTCTGTAATCGCATCACTGGCTACCTGAGTATCGGTAAGGCCATTCATTGCATCATCAAGACCATCCATCATTTTTATCATTTGATAGAGATTTTGAAGCGTCTGAATCGTTTGAATTACTTTTTTTGCAATATTAACAATCTTTGTAATTTTATTGACTATATTTTTAATTTTCTTGAAAGTAGAGACAACACCCGTAATAACCTTTGCGAGTTTTTCTGCACCTACACCATCCCATTTAAAAGCATCCAGCAATGACTTCCATCGTCTAAGCTTGAGATCAATATTACTATTGGGAATACAAGAGGCAAATTTATCAAGCTCTCCCGCAACAGAGCTCAAAGTCTTGGCAAAAGGCTCAATCTGCTTAACAAAGCTGGTAATTTTATCTACTTTCTCGACCATTTTTGGTAATTTAGCATATGTTCCAGTCACTTTAGCAAGATTACCAACAGCCTGAATACCTCCACTAATATCATTAATCTCGGAAAAACCATCTGCAACATTTCCAATAACACTACTTGCCTGAGCCAAACCCTGAGTAAAGCCTTGAGCTTTCTCATAAATAGTGCGCGCTTTTTGCGCCAAAGCACTTTGTCCTAGCTCTCCATTTAACTGCTGAATGACGGCATTATTAGCATTTAATGTGCTCCCAATTTGCTGTAAATTCTGAGATTCTCCAGCCAAATCTTGCGCATCTTTTACCACGCAAAAAGATTGTTTAAATCCTTCATATTGTTGCAATGCACTCTTCGCTTCAATCACACCGCGCCCAGCTGCCTCCTCAAGAGCTGGTTTAAGAGCATCCATATCTTGCATCGCCCTACCAACCCCTGGATCATCAATCTTCAAAACAGTGCGCATTAAACCCATCTGGCTAACTTTAAGATTGAAGTCGTCAAGCCCATTTGCCACTTTATCTAAAATATCAGGCTTGGCTTTTTCTATCTTCTCTGCTGCATCTGCTATATCTTTAAGATCTGCCTGAGCTTTTTTTGAATCAACACTATCTAACTGATCCTTTGCTTTCTTAGCTCCCTTGCCTCCACTCAACAGCATTTGGAACTGCTGCAAAGAGTTAGTCATTTCAGGAAATCCAACTTTTGCTTTTTTAGACGAAATATCCTCATAAAGAGATTTAGCCCGATCAGCATGCTCTATCATCGGCTCAACATCTTGGATAAAATTAATATTCTTAATATTAATTTTATCTAAATCCGCTTTTTTAAATAATTGACAATCATCGCCACCATTAGCCTTTGGAACCGTCACAGTTGGAGTTGCAGGGGTTACAGTCGGTAGCGGCGTTGGCCCCTTCGGTGTCAGAGGTTGTTGTAGCACCGAAATGGCAGGTATCATTATTGCATAGCCCCCTCCAACCGCACCTGATGATTGCGCCGGCTTCTCAGGCTTAGGCTGCTTAGACACGATATAGGCTTTAATATTTTCCAGTAATTTTGCTTGCTGTGGGCTGCTGACTCCCGCACCTTCTAATGCATCCAACACCTTTTTATCTTCGCTTAAATTTTTAGTCAGCGCCCTAACGCGCGTACCCAACATAGCAAGCAGAAAGTCATTTTCCATTTCAGACATAGCATTTAAATTGGCCCATGCCACCGAGTGCTGCGCAGGAGTGAGCTTGTTCCACTCATTAAAAAGGCTTTGCGCATCTCCACCAAGCATAACGTCATTTTGACTCCCTTGATGGGTCAAACTTGTGAGGAAGCGCAGCAAAATATCTAAATCTGCCATAGCACTTTCGCTTAGATTCCGCGTGACAGCAAAAAGTGTATTTGGATTAAACTCTACGACTTGCTTTAGAAAAGGGCTGCGATCTAAAATTTCTTGCCATTGCTTTTTGAGCTCAGCCTCTGTGTAAGGCTTATTAGTCACTGGATTTTTTTCTACCTTCCCCCTTTTATCTAGGTGCATCTTACGAAAATCTTCGTAATTCACCTTAGGGAAATCCATATTTGAATTTGAACTAACAATATCACGTGGGGTTGATTGCTGGGCAAAGACCACAGGCGCAAAGAAAATGGCCAGCGCTAAGGCCAATCCTTTCAAACAGCTGTATCCTATTCTTGTTTTTCTTGCCATATCAACCAAGGATTTTATTTTTATCTATTGCTTCATTAGTAACATAGCTTTATTTCTTTTTCATGAACGTTTTATGTTTTTTGTCATTTTTTCATAGGATTACTTGCTCGTGTCACCCAACGGTAACAAAATCGATCCTCTGACGCCCGCCCCTGAACAGGTGCATAGTGGTGAGTATTTTGAGTCGGCGCGACAATGGTACCAGCTTTTGTATGAGACCCCTGTCATTGAGCGTAGCATGGCCATCTTTATTGCAGCGCTGTGCTTGTTGATTGCGTTCATCGCACTCATGACGCTTTCTAGCCTTTATCCACTCAATCAAACCAAAGCCGTTTTTGTTGAAAATAATGCAATTGGGATAAATGTCCCTACTTTACGCAGCCTTAAAGAATCGCCCAATGAACCTATTAGCCTATCCATCGCACGGATTATTACAGAGCGTTATGTTCAATCGCGCGAAAACTTTGCGTTTAATCGCAATGATCTGGCTGAACAAGACCGTCTAGTTTATCATCACAGCTCACCACAAACTTTCCAAGCCTACCGCCTTTGGCTGCAACCCAATAACCCCACCAGCCCTGTGAATACACTTGGCACTATCTGGTCACGTCAAATCAGCAATGTGAAAGTGGATATGGCATTAAAACCAAGTGCAGAGTCTGGCGTTCTGGAAGGCTCCGCCAAAGTTTCTTTCACTAATAATTTTCGCGGCGCACAAGGCAATAAATCCAGCCAAGGCGAAGCCAGTATCAATTTTATCATGCCCATTTTGGTGCAGGAGGCAGAAGGGGTGCGCGTCATGCAATATAACCGCACTAATAAGCGTCTGGAGTTTCTGAAAAATGCTATCCTTTTTCAAGTGGTTGGATATAATAGTAGCAATCTAACCGCGGGAGCCCCACAGTGAAAATAACAACCCTTGCCCTAAGTGTTTTGCTATCATGCAGCGCCGCGACGAGCGTTCATGCCGCCCTGGAAGCCCGCCCGCTGACCACCGACCGCCGCATTCAAACCATCATGTACAGCCCAGATAATGTGTTCAAGTTCACAGGTCATTACGGCTATCAGTCCAGCATAGAGTTTGCACCGGACGAAACCATTCGTACGATTTCAATGGGTGATTCCATGGCGTGGCTACTAGAGCCGTCTGGCAACCGTATTTTCTTGAAACCGCTGGAGCAGAACGCCACCACCAATATGACTGTGCTGACCGACAAACATAACTACCTGTTTGAATTGCACGCGCGCGAAGCTAAGGGAATTGACGACCCCGCCATGGTATTCACTATGCGTTTTATTTATCCCACTGAAGGTGGCGAATATATCGATACGAATGCTTCGGCAAATGATGGCGTACCCGATCTTGATGATGCTGATATACGCAAAAAACTGAACTTTAACTACACCTTGCGCGGCGCAAACGAAATTGCTCCGATTCGTGTATTTGATGATGGAGAGTTTACCTATTTTCAATTCCGCGACAAGAACGCAGATGTACCAGCCATTTTTAAAGTGGATTCACAAAACAAAGATTCACTAGTGAATTACCGCACACGCGGTGATTACATTGTTGTCGAACGTGTGGCTGGACGCTTCACACTGCGCCATGGTTCAGACGTCGTGTGCTTGTATAATGAATCATGGAACCCTGCGGTCATCAATCCAGAACAGGTGAATCCAGAGCTAAAAGCGGCTAAGCCTTAGGATTTATTTAAATCTGTCTGTCAAATAATTAATACCGCATCCCAACCCACTTGCACTTAACGAATAATCACCAGTGGTAGCGTTATACGCTGGACATGATGCGCCTCCTATCCCCCTAAAACGTCCACGACAAGCAAAACCATCGTCCATCTTGGCATCGAGAGATTGTGCTTCAGCCGATGTAAGCCAACTTGAACCATTCGCAAAACCATCTGCTCCTAAAGAATAGTTAACCTCAAAAATATTGGCCAGCGACACCTCTCCTGTCAACGCACAGGTTGTTACATAACGCATCTGGGCAACTACTCCGTCGACAGCCGTTGCGGGTACATTAGTACCAGCTCTTGATCCTGGAGTAGTTCCTGTACTTACGCCTGTATAAGTACCTCCGATAAAGCCAGCCAAAGACATCTGTTGCCATGTTCCAAACATTTCATTCGTACTGTCTATCGTAAAATTACCATTCCCATTATTCACTCCACTCCAATAGGTCGTGGCATCGGGCATATCTCCCGGTAGCGAGTTATATTTCTGGTAAAACTGCTGCACGGCAGCGTCATATTGCTGAATGTCAGACTGAACTTTCTGAAGCTGAGCAGCACGTAATAAGTCCTGCCCCAGCATAATCCCACCCAGAATTAAACCAATAATCGCGAGCACTATCGCCATCTCGATTAAGCTAAACCCACTATTACGGCTTGCTTTAAGCTGAATCATCACACCACCTTATCTTGATAAGAAATTAAACCATTATACAAATATTTTTTCGATTATTGAATACAGCCAACCCATGTAGAGCCAGAAATAAACTGCTTATACAGT
>JAIXRX010000052.1 GCA_027485005.1 Alphaproteobacteria bacterium | reverse complement strand
GTTTGTTTGAAGCGCTCTTCCTCAAGACGTAAATTCTCCACAATCATCGCTTGCGCGCGTTTGAGCTCAGGATAGGCGTCGCCCATTTCAGCAACAAGCGCTGGCACCAGTTTGTGCATGAGGGGTTCTTTGCAACCGAGCTGATGTGCGTGGCGCATGGCGCGGCGCATGATACGACGCAGCACATAGCCACGGCCTTCATTGGATGGCAACACACCGTCCGCCATCAGGAAAGACGACGCACGCAGATGGTCGGCGATAATGCGGTGGGAGGGCAGGCGCGCGCCTTCCGCTTTGGTGCCAGACGCGCTTTCTGATGCGCGAATCAGCGCTTGGAAGAGGTCGATATCAAAGTTGTTATGTTTGCCTTGCAGCACCGCGGCAATACGCTCAAGGCCCATGCCTGTATCAATCGAAGGCTTGGGCAGCGGCACTTGCGAGCCGTCCGCTTGCGCTTCAAATTGCATGAAGACGAGGTTCCATACTTCCACAAAACGCTCACCAAATTGGTCATTACCAGTGGCATCGAGTGACCAACTGCCTTCACCCACGCCGTGGTCATAGAAAATCTCGGTGCAAGGGCCGCATGGCCCCGTGTCACCCATGCTCCAGAAATTGTCTTTAGTGGGCACGCGCAGAATTTTGCTGTCGGGCAGACCTGCAATTTTTTTCCACAAATTAAACGCTTCGTCGTCGGTATGATACACCGTCACGCCAAGTTTTTCCGGCGAGATACCAAACTCTTTGGTCATTAAATGCCATGCGTGGGTGATGGCTTCTTCCTTGAAATAATCACCGAAGGAGAAATTGCCGAGCATCTCGAAAAACGTGTGGTGACGCGCAGTGTAGCCCACATTGTCGAGGTCATTATGTTTGCCGCCAGCGCGCACGCATTTTTGTGACGACGCCGCGCGCGGAAATTTTGCCACTTCCGCACCCGTGAAGATATTTTTGAACTGGTTCATGCCCGCATTGGCGAACATGAGCGTGGGGTCGTTGTGCGGCACAAGCGGGCTGGAGGCCACCACGGTGTGGTCAGCTTTGGCGAAATGTTCAAGAAATGTCTGGCGGATATGGTTGGCGGTAATCATCGGTATAAACTTTAGAATGAGAGGGCTTTTTTAGGCGAAAACCGAAGCCACCTTTTTAACAAGGCGCTTCGGTTTTTGCGTGTCAGGGATGCGCGAAAATTTACGCGGCTTCTTCTTCGTATTCCGCAGGAGAGCCTTCCAGCGCTTTGCCAACCATGCCAGCGTTTGCGCGGATTTTCGCTTCCAGCTCGTTGGCCATGGCTGGGTTGTCTTTCAGGAATTGTTTGGCGTTTTCTTTGCCTTGGCCAATGCGGGTCGAGTTGTATGAGAACCAAGAACCTGCTTTTTCTACAAAGCCAGCTTTCACACCCAAATCCACCAATTCGCCGAGTTTGGAAATGCCTTCGCCGTACAAAATTTCAAAGTCCACGGTGCGGAATGGAGGAGCGACTTTGTTTTTTACCACTTTCACGCGGGTTGCATTGCCGATCACTTCTTCTTTATCTTTCAATGCGCCTACGCGACGAATGTCGAGACGAACCGACGCATAGAATTTCAGCGCATTGCCACCGGTGGTGGTTTCAGGATTGCCGAACATCACGCCAATTTTCATACGGATTTGGTTGATGAACACAATCGCGCAATTGGAGCGAGAAATAGAGCCAGTGAGTTTACGCAGCGCTTGGCTCATCAAGCGAGCTTGCAAGCCCATGTGAGAATCACCCATTTCGCCTTCTAATTCTGCTTTAGGCACGAGGGCTGCTACCGAATCCACAATCAGCAAATCAATCGCGCCGGAACGCACCAATGTGTCTGCGATTTCGAGCGCTTGTTCCCCAGAATCTGGCTGAGCGAGAATCAGCTCGTCGATATTCACACCAAGTTTGCGAGCATAGATAGGGTCGAGCGCATGCTCTGCATCAATGAATGCACAGGTGCCGCCCGCTTTTTGGCATTCGGCAATCATGTGCAAGGTGAGGGTGGTTTTACCAGAGCTTTCAGGGCCATAAACTTCCACGATACGGCCTTTAGGAATGCCGCCAATGCCAAGCGCAATATCAAGGCCTAGCGAGCCGGTAGAAATCGCTTCGATTTGCAGCGCTTCTTGCGCGCCAAGTTTCATAATCGAGCCTTTGCCAAAGCTTTTCTCAATTTGGCTGAGGGCGGTTTCTAGTGCTTTTTGCTTATCCATAAAATGCTCGCTTTCCGAAAATAGAATAATGAGCCGTTACTCTAGCGCAGAGGGGCGCAAGTGCAAGGGCGTTTTTGTAGTTATCCCCTGCGTTTTTTAGAAGTTTTTGTGGGTGCGATGAATGGCTAGAAACAGCCACAAAAAAACCTCCCCTTGTGGGGGAGGTTTTTTTATTAGTGTGAGGCAGATTATTCACCTGCCTCGGGTACGTAGCAGAAATAGGCTTTGCACCATATTCCTGCTCCACCCAACTCATCGTAGAAAGTCTCGATATCCGCAATTACTGCCATGCGGTCGAGAGAGTCTTCCTCTCCCGAAAAGTGGTATTTTATTACCACCTTATCTCCTTCTACTTGTTTGGAGAAAGTGT
>JAIXRX010000189.1 GCA_027485005.1 Alphaproteobacteria bacterium | reverse complement strand
TGCGCAAGCACAATCGCTTTGGTTTTTTCGGTCACTGCTTCTTCGAGTTTGCTGCAATCCATGTTGTAGGTGGGGATATCCACATCGAGGAATACAGGCACCAAACCATTGCTGATGATTGGGTTGATGGTGGTTGGGAAACCAGTCGCGCAGGTGATGACTTCGTCGCCTGGTTTAAGTGCGCGAGATTTGTGCAAATGGCTGGTGAGCGCGGTGACTGCAAGCAAGTTAGCGGACGAACCTGAGTTACAGGTGAGTGCATGGCGCGCGCCAAGGAAAGTACGGAGTTTTTTCTCAAACACGTCATTGAAACGACCCGTAGTGAGCCAGAAATCCAACGCAGAATCCACCAAGGTTGCCATATCCTCTGGGCCATACACACGGCCAGATACAGGCGCAGGCGATTTGCCAGCCACAAACGGCTTTGCCGCATGTTCTTTCTCGGCATATTCACGCACGAGTGAAAGAATATTTTCGCGGAGGTTTTTGCCTTGTTCAGGATCTACAAAGCCTAGTGCTGCGGAAGTGTTGGCGGACATATTTTCTCTCACTCAATTTTTTATAAAAACGCTACGCAGCAGACTGCGCAGACAGGGTTGATGATGGGGTACAATACTCTTGAATTTGTGCAAGCGAAACCTGCTGCATGTCCTTGCCTGCCAGCCATGCGCGGTGCCACTCCACCGTGCGTTCCAGCGTGGTTTCCAAGTTCCAGCGCGGCTGCCAGCCCATTTCAACGCGGGCTTTGGTGTGGTCAAGCGCGAGCAAACCTGCTTCATGCACGGCATTCGGGTCTTCCTGCACCACGGGCTTCATCCCCTCGCCCCAAATGCGGCAAAGCGTTTCGGCGACGGTTATCACTGGCACTTCTGAACTTGCATTCGGCCCAAAATTCCATGCGTCTGGGGACTTGCCATTGCCTGCGGCGAGATATTCCACCGCGTCGATATAACCAGACAAAGGCTCCAGGACATGTTGCCAAGGGCGCATCGCTTTAGGGCGGCGCAGCGTAGGTGATTGTTTGTCTTGCAGGCCGCGCAAAATATCCGGCACTAAGCGGTCCAGCGCCCAGTCTCCACCGCCCACCACATTGCCCGCACGGCCAGAGCCCAAGCGGCCCAGCGACGGATTCACGGCGAAATACGATTGACCATAAGACGACACCACGAGTTCTGAACAGCCCTTAGAATTGCTGTAAGGATCATGGCCACCCATCGGGTCATTTTCGCGGTAGCTCCAGATTTGCTCGCGGTTTTCATAGCATTTGTCCGACGTGACCACCATGGTCACTTGCGCTTTGCCATATTGACGCACAGCTTCCAGCAGATGCACAGTGCCAAGCACGTTGGTGGCGTAAGTTTCAATCGGATTATCGTAGGAATAACGCACCAGCGGCTGCGCTGCGAGGTGCAACACAATGTCTGGCTTAGCGGCGAATAACGCGGCTTTCAGCTTTTCATAGTCACGAATATCACCGACGTGATGCTCCACCATATCTGCCACGCGCGCCGCCTTAAACAAGCTGGGGGTGGTGGGAGCAGGCAAGGAATAGCCCACGACTTTAGCGCCATAGCTGGCAAGCCACAGGCTCAGCCAACCGCCTTTGAAACCCGTATGCCCCGTGAGGAAAACGCGCTTGCCGCGCCAAAAGCTAGGCTGCATTGCGCTTTACCGCTGGCGTATTGTCCCATTGTTTCCATGGGGCTTTGCCTGCTTCCCACAATTCTTCTAAGTGATGTTTGTCGCGCAGCGTATCCATCGGTTGCCAAAAACCATCATGGAAGAAGGCTTGCAGCTCGCCTGATTGTGAAAGTTTTTCCAGCGGTTCTTTTTCCCACAAGGTTTCGTCGGCAGCAATTAAATCCAATACTTTTGGTGAAAGCACAAAGAAGCCACCATTGATATAACCACCTTCATTGCGTGGTTTTTCTTGAAAGGCTTTGACTTCATGGCCGTCTAATTCCAACGCACCAAAACGTGCCGTGGGGTAAGTGCCCGTGACGGTCGCGAGTTTGCCATGCGCTTGATGGAATTCAATGAGCGCGCGGATATTCACGTCCGACACACCATCACCATACGTCATGCAAAAATGATCCGCAGGATTGAGATATTGTTTAATGCGTTTCAAACGGCCACCGGTCATGGTTTCTTCACCCGTGTCTGCTAGCGTAATGCTCCAATCCTCGGAGTAGCGATTATGAATCGTCACTTCGCCTTTGCCATTCACGGTAATATCGGAATTGAGCAGCGCATAATTCATGAAATATTCTTTGATCATATGGCCTTTGTAACCAAGGCAGATGACGAAATCTTTGATGCCATGATGCGCATACATTTTCATAATGTGCCAAAGGATAGGCTTGCCACCAATTTCGACCATTGGTTTTGGCTTGCTAACGGTTTCTTCGGCAAGGCGTGTGCCTTTACCACCCGCAAGAATCACGGCTTTGGTTACGTTCGGTTTGGTCATCTCAAATCTCCTTGGTAGGAATGTCGAAAAATTTGCGGTTTCTATAACAGTTCAGCGGGTAAAAAGCGAGTTAAACGTTGCATCAGCGCCTCGTCTAGCGGCGGGGTCATCAAGTGCAGCGGGTTCGATTCCATGCTGCCATTAGGCAGTACGCGGCTGGCAATGCGCGGGAAGTGCGTTTGCTCAGGGTCCACCGGCACAATAAAGGCGGCCACACCAACCGCATTAAACGCCTCGAGAAACGATTTATCCGTTTGAAAACCTTGTTTAATGTCAAACACGGGGACGTCCCATGCCGCAAATAAACGCTGCCAGTTTGGCATGCCTAATTGCGTTTCAATGTCGCAACCCACATAGCGGCCTTGGAAATAGTTTTTCTGTGTGGAGCGGATGGAGGCATAGCCATGATCATCAAAAATAAAGATTTTGAGATTCAGTTTTTGCGCGGCGGCCGTACCGATTTCCTGCAAATTTTGCGTAAAACCACCATCGCCTTCGACCAGAATCGTGCGGCGCCCACCCGCTGCTTTCGCAGCACCAATTGCGCCTGAAAGGCCATATCCCATGGACGCAGAGCCTTTGTCCGTAATCATCACCTGCCCTGCTTTTTGGCGGAAGGTTTGCATCATCACGGTAAAGGCGCTGCCGCTACTGCACGGAATTACCACATCGTTTTTCGTGCATAAGCCGGAAAGCTCGTCTGCGACAGTGTAAGGTGAAACATAGCCCTCGGCTGTTTTGTTCGCTTCAAGCAATGGCACATCGCGGCGCACTTCACGGCAGAATTCCACCCATGGGGTATGCGTGCCCAAATCCTCTGCCAGCAAGCCTTCCAGCAGCGCGTTGGCGTCCACTTGCAAGCCTTGGGTAATTTTTGGATGGCCTTTGTTGAGTTCGGCCGCGTCCACATCCGCCTGATAAATTTCAGCGAGTGGCGCAAATTTTTGCCAGTTAAAGCCCGTTTGCTGCATCCCCAAACGCGTGCCCAGCGCAATCAGCACATCCGATTGCTGCAAAATCAAATTCGCAGAGCGTTGCCCCCATGTATTCGGGCGGCCCATATACATCGGATGGTCAGCGTCCATGCGGTCGGCGCCATTCCATGTGGTCGTGACTGGCACGCCAGCTTTGGCAAAAGCATCTGCTAAACGTGCGGCAGTTTTACGCTCGATACCACCGCCCAACAAAAAGAGCGGACGTTCGCTTTTGCGAATTTTCTCGGCGATGTTTTTCACATCCGCCGCAGATGGTTTGGGATATTCATACGACGCAATATTGGGCGAACAAGCGGAGGCTGGAATGGCGTTGCCTTCCACTTGCTTGGCTTGTACGTCCAGCGGAATCTCGATGAAAACGGGGCCTTTGCGGCCGGTTGCACCGTCCTTCACCAAACCTTGCAGTGTTTGCTTTGGCCAAGGTGCTTCCATGCGAACCGCATGTTTGGAAATGGGTTTTACAATGCTCACGCCGTCAATTTCTTGAATGCCACGCTGGCGCACTTGGCCATGCGCGAGA
Source organism: Alphaproteobacteria bacterium (assembly GCA_027485005.1). Classification (GTDB taxonomy): domain Bacteria; phylum Pseudomonadota; class Alphaproteobacteria; order Rickettsiales; family JAIXRX01; genus JAIXRX01. Next base: position 1,531 of record JAIXRX010000189.1, on the reverse strand, counting down.
TCCGCCGTTTTAACCTGACCACCCAACACCAAAAGCTCGCGGCTTTCAAGGAAGGCACCGCCAAAAGCGGTCACGATATTGGTGAGTCCCGGCCCTGCCGTCACCATCGCGAAAGCTTTGCCCGCCAAACCTGATTCATTAAAATATTCAGCGGCAATGCCTGCGCACACCTCGTTAATCACGGGGATGCAGGTCATTTTGCGGCTAGCGCTTTCCAGCAAATGCATGATGTTTCCACCCGCCAAAAAGAAGCAGTGAGTGTAACCAATCTCGGCCAGATGATCGATAATAACGTCGCTATATTTTTCCATATTCATTTTTCAATCGCGTGAATTGTTGTTCCATATGCGCCAAAGTTTCAGCGGTTTTTGGCAAATCCGTCAACTGCAAAAAGCCATCGGCATTCGGTGCAATCATGCGGTAGGCATCCGCCAAGTGTTTTTTGTCGGCTTTGAATTTTTGCACGCAAAGTGCAGCGTCTAATTTGGCAATATCCGCGCGCACTTGCGGCACATGCGAAAGCAAACTTTCAACATAATTTTGCAAAGCGGCTACGCGTTTCTTACCTGCCTCGGCATAGCCTTTTTCCGCCGACACCCAAAGGGCGCACAACATGCCAAGCCCCACCGCAATACCATGTGGAATGGCGTAGTTCGTCGCCCCTTCCATCGCGTGGCCAAAGGTGTGGCCGAAGTTCAAAAGCTGGCGTTCTTTGCGGTCAAATTCATCAATTTCAATGAACCATTTTTTGGTGCGCAGCGTCAGCGCCATCACGCTTGCAAGCGCGTCTGAATTCATCGTTGGTTGTGCATCCAGAGCCAGATATTCATCAAACGCTGAGCCTGTATGCGCGTAGCAAATTTTAATCGCTTCCATCAGCCCTGCCACTTTTTGATCCATCGGCAGTGTGTCCGCCAAGCTCGGGTCAATCATCACCGCTTCGGGTGGATAAAAGGTGCCGACTAGATTTTTGAAGCCACCCACATTGATGGAGGATTTACCGCCAATGCATGAGTCCGCCATGCCAAGCAAAGTGGTGGGGAAATAGCGCCATGCGCAACCGCGCATATAAATGGTGGCGACAAAGCATGCAATGTCTTGAATCACCCCGCCACCGACCGCGTAAATCAGGGATTTGCGGTGCGCGCCAGCGTCTTTAAGTTGCGCGATAATCGGCGCGAGATTGCTGAGGTCTTTGGCGGTTTCAGTGGCTTCCACCGCAATTAACACGGCTGGTTTTTTGGGTAGGTATTGCACCAAGGCCGCGTCGCAAATCATCAATGCGTCGGGAATGTCAGCCAAGGTTTTTGTGAGCAATCCTTTTTCAATCTGAACCTGATAATTATCCTGCGAGGAAACAATCTCAAACGATACGGACATCACTAAATCCTAAATCCACTTTTACAAATTGGCCAGTAATGCTCTGATTTTCTGGGGAACAGAAAAAATAGACCGCAGCTGCCACGTCCGCCAGTTTTGGCAAGCGTGAAAACTGGGTGGCATCTTCAAATTTTTTGATTTGTTCGGGCTG
>JAIXRX010000102.1 GCA_027485005.1 Alphaproteobacteria bacterium | reverse complement strand
TTTATTTGTTTTTTACGTAAAGGCGGACGATTTCGGCTACCTAGCTTTTGATTGACTAATCTTGATTCCTCTCTGAATCCTTCTTGTTTCCAGCGCTTTGAGATTTCCATACGAGCGTGCTTTACAGCCGCTTCATGTTCTACAATAGGTGCTGGATAATTTGAAGGCGGCCTATCCATACGCCATGGCTCATGAATAAAATTATCGGATATGTTTTTCAGCTCAGGCACATAGCGACGGATAAATTTACCGTTCGTATCATGCTCTTGTGATTGTTTAATCGGGTTGTACATGCGTACAGCATTTATACCTGTCACGCCTGATTGCATCTGGAACTGTGAGTAATGAATACCTGGCTCATAGTCGGTAAAGAGCGAAGCAAGAAATGGGGCTGTTTTTCGCCAATCAAGCCATAAATGATAGCTGGCGAATGACACCAACATGGCACGCATACGAAAAGTTATCCAGCCATTACAATGCAACGATCTCATACAAGCATCGATAAGTGGATAGCCAGTATTTCCTGTTTTCCATGCATCAAAAAAATCTTCACGAAAATGTGGTTCGCGCATTCCTTCAAAAGCAGGATGCATACATTTGAATTCAATATCAGGCTGTTGCTCGAGTTTTTGAATAAAATGGCAGTGCCATGCTAGCCGTGAAAGAAATGCGGAAAGATTGCGTGTATGAGATATGGAATCAGAATCATGTTTGTCGACAAGCACGCGCATTCTTATTTTGGTTGCTTGCTCGACTTCGCGTACCGATAATGTACCAAAGGTAATATGCGTACTTAAGCGTGAGCAGTGCCGTGCCGAGACGCCAGGCTTTGAAATGGTTTGTACATATTGACGGCTACGATCTTTGAGAAATGATTCTAGTGTGCGCAATCCTTCTTTTCGTCCTCCTGTTTGAACAGACCCAATATTTTGCTCACCAAACATTAAATGATTTTTATCGGGTAAATGATGGGAAGGAATGCTATCAATCGTAGTAAGCGCAGATGGAGTTTCAATGATAGTCTGCATCATTCGCTCATCTCGCAGCTTTGCCCATCCATCTCGGCTTTTTAACCTGCGAATGACACCATTGGAGGGTAGCTCATGCCAAGTCACTCCATGCGCCCGACACCATGCAGCAACAGCAATATCACGCTGAAAGGTCCAGTTATTTCCTGTTTCTTCATGTGACCACATATTAAATGAGCCAATTTCACTGTGAAGTTGATTTATCACGTCTACAGCTTCCCCAATACGGATAATGAGTGGCGCGCCGAGTGCTGCCAAGTCACGCTGTAGATCCAGTAGTGAATCATGGATAAAATGCCAGTGGCGGCGAGAGCTATCGGGTAGTTTCCACAAAGATGGTTCAATAATGTAAAGCGGAACCACCCGACCAGATTGTGCAGCTGCCGCAAGTGGCGCATGATCATTCATACGAAAATCACGCTTAAACCATACAATATTTTTTGACTCTGGCATTGACACAGTTCTAACAAATATATTCTTCAACACAGATTTCTAGATTCAACAAAAAAACAACGCGATACAGTTTTGAGTGGCTATTTAAGCGGGCCAGTGAACTTGACTCGGATAAATGTTTGCCTATTGTTAGCTACGTTCTATAGTATAATCATGACAAAATTGCAGCCACAAACTAATCATCATATGATTTCGCATCCGCTTTTTAAAGAAAGCCCACATTTGTGGGCAGATGTTTCTAATGCGCTACGAAAGAAATTATATGAACATGATGATCGCATTGTTTCGCATGGGGATGCGGCGAATAATTTTTGGCTGGTTCTTTCTGGTTGGATAAAGCTTACGCGGCAAACGCCTGACGGCAAAGAAAGCATTATTGGCTTGTGCACCGAGGGTGATGTATTTGGTGAGGCGGCTTTGTTTTCTCACGCCAATTATCCCTACACTGCTGAAGCGATAGGCCGCGGTGTAGAGCTGATAGCAATTCCAGCAACAATAATGCGTCCATTGGTGGCAAAAGATTCTCATCTTTCCAAGCATATTATGTCACTGCTCAATGAACGTACGGCGCAGGCACAACTTAAACTAGAGCATATGACAACCATGTCTGCAGCACAGCGCCTTGGATGTTTTTTATTACGATTATGCCATATGCAAGTGGATGGTGCAAAGACCCTGGAAATTCCTGTCGAGAAGCATATTCTCGCTGCCTATTTGGGCATGAAGCCCGAAACTCTCTCGCGCAGCCAGCAACAACTAAAGGCGGTCGGTGTACTGGTCAATGGACATGAGATAATAGTCAGTGACATTGATAAAATACGAGAATTTGTATGCAATAGTTGCTCAGAATACGGCAGCTGTGAAGTCGAAGAGGATTTAAACCTTGAATAGATGGTTGAGTGCCTGTGCCAATTTGTGCCAATCCGTTTGCGCAAACCATCCTGCGACCAATGGATATTGAATCTCAGCAACCACATGTTTAGACACAGCATTAGGCAGGGATGCTTGCGTCCATGAAATATCATTACCACTACCCACCAGTACAAGCTGGCTGAAATCGCCATGCTCAGAGGCATTGCTTAGGCGATCAGAGAGTCCATTTGCAAATGAAGATATATTCGTGCCATCTTCTAGGAGTGGCAATAAATGTCCATTCGTTTGTTTCTGAAATAAGGCAGCCATGCCTTCGCATACTGCAAGCACCCAAATGCATGGCGCACTATTACACCCACCACTCTTGCACTTGCCAGAGCAAGCTTTATTAGCAGTGATGGGTGCAATGGTGCAATCCGCCATAACTAGAATTTATAACCTACGCCCATACCAACTAACCATGGGTCAAGATCTGCGTCTGCACGAACACCGCTGGGGCTGAATTTAGCAGTGGTTTCAATAAATACTTTTTTCACATCAACGTTAAAATACCAATTGTCTTTGATAGGAATATCCACGCCTGCTTGCAGCGCTGCACCAAAGCTATCCTCATATTTTACTTTATTGAGTACGCCTGCATCTTCGTTAAAGAAGTGGGTATAATTCACGCCTGCGCCAACATAAGGCTTAAAACCATCAATTTGGGTAAAGTGATATTGTAATGTGAGTGTGGGTGGCAGCAGCCAAACATCACCAGTATCAATACCACTGCTGGTTTTGTCCTGGTGTGGAGTGACGGCAGCAATTAACTCTGCTGAAATATTAGGTGTGAAGAAATAGGTAAAATCCAACTCAGGAACAACACTATTGCCCACGCTCAGTGTGTCGCCATTGGAAACTCGGCCATCTTCATCTGGCATCACACCAAGCACGCGTGCACGAACCATCATATCACCTGCCTTGAAATCATCCGCTGCAAGTAAAGGGCTACTGAGGGTAAGTGCAGTCGTGGCAATTAAAAAAAGTTTTTTCATCGGTTTCTCCTTCGCTGTTGATGAGGTGAAAATAGATAGATAAAACAGTCCATCCTTGACCTGCATCAAGTGCCGAAATTTTCGTTCATGATTATGATGAGAAATAACAGAAGGAGTCTCTATGCCACTTGAAAATCACAGTCTTATTCACGAATTTCCCGAAATGCGAAACCGTATTCATGAGCTAAAAATATCAGACAATCACTTTATCCGATTATTTCATGAATATAACGTCGTAGAACACGATGTTCATCGTATTGAATCGGGGGCAGAAGCTGCAAGCAGTGAGCATTTGGAAACGCTTAAAAAAGAGCGGCTTCGTTTAAAAGACGAACTCTTTAGTATCATGAAAAAAACTGCTTAAGACGTTTCCTCATCTTCATCGTATAAGATGCGGTGAGGTGCGCCGTCTAAATCTTCAAACTGGTTGTGCTTCATTGCCCAAAGAAAAGCCATTAGACCCGCCAAACCAAGCGTAAGAGCAATAGGTATTAAATAGACTAAAATGTTCATTGTTTGTCCTTCATCATGCTTAGGCGCATTGCATTGCCAATCACTAAAAGCGAAGAGCTTGACATGGCAATAGCAGCAATGAGTGGCGTGACATAACCCGCCACTGCCATTGGAATGGCAATGATATTATAGCCAATGGCAAGCCAGAAATTTTGTCGTACGAGTGTTTGTGAAAATTGTGCCACTCTCCATGCGGTAATAACGGGCGCGAGTTTATTGCCCTGAAACACAATGTCTGCTGCATTCTGTGTAATATCAATAGCTGTTGCAGGCGACATAGAAATAGTCGCGCTTGAAAGCGAGGGCGCATCATTCAAGCCATCTCCAACCATTAGTACCTTTGCACCACTGGCTTGCAGGGTGGCAATCTTTTCTGTTTTTTGCACCGGCGATAATGCTCCCTCAAATACCTCTATACCTAGCTTTTCAGCAATATCTCTGGCCACCTCTTGGCGATCACCAGAGAGCAGCAATGTCTGGATGCCAGCCGATTGCAGCGTTGCGATAATATTTTTTGCATCAGTCCGTAGTTCATCAGCGAAAGTGAAGCGAATAGGTTGCTCTCCCTCCTGTGCAAGCCATAGCTCAAGGCTATTATCTGCATCATCGCATATGGGAGTTGCCCAGCTTCTTTTACCTAATTTGATTCCATGAGATTCAAGCCCGCAGCCCTGAGATTCGTGAACGGTGAGTGGCAATAATATTCCCGTATAAGCATTCGTAATAGCTTGCGAAAGTGGATGTTTGCTATGCGCAGTGAGTGATGCTGCAAGTTGTAATTGATCGTGTGTGTGAGAAGAAGTGAGCGATGGTTTGCCAAGCGTTAACGTACCAGTTTTGTCGAACACCGCATGCGTGATCGTAGCGAGTCGCTCCAGCGCACTGCCGCTTTTAAGTAGAATACCGCTGCGCATCAACTTACCGCTGGCAAGCACCTGCACGACCGGTACCGCTAGCCCCAACGCACATGGGCAGGTGATAATAAGGACGGTGGCTGCATAGAGTAAAGCAAGCTGCCACTCGATATTACCAAACAGCATCCAGCCAGCAAATGTTGCTGTCGCCAGCGCATGTACTACTGGCGTGTACCAGCCAGAAATCCGATCAGCCAATGTCACATATTTTGCCTGAGATTGTTCAGCGGTTTCCATTAATTTTATGATTTCAGAAAGCAACGAATGCTCGCCTGCCTTAGTAATACGAATAGTCAGCGGCGCAACCATATTGATGGTACCTGCAAATACTTTGCTGCTTATACTAACTCTCTGGGGTAGGGTTTCCCCTGTAATCAGGCTGGTATCTAGCTCGGATTCGCCAAAAATAATTTCACCATCTGCACCGATTTTTTCTCCTACAGCAACCAGAAGCGTCATCCCTTCCTTGAGTTCAGAGAGTGGTAATATTTCTTGTTTGTCACTTTTTAGAATGGTGGCATAGCCCGTCATCATTTGTAGAAGATGATGCGCGGCATTACGGACGCGGCCTTTAGCGCGTGCCTCTAAATAGCGGCCAATGAGTAAAAAAAACAGCAGCATAACGGCGGAATCAAAATAGGAGTGTGTACCAAACGTGATGGTTTCAAAGAGGCTCATAAACGTCGCCAGAATCACCGCCACGGAAATTGGTACATCCATGTTCGCCTTTTTTTGCGAGATGGCTTTCCATGCTGACTGATAAAATGGGATGCCGCTGTAAGCGATGGCAGGAATGGCGATAATAGCTTGTACCCAGTGGAAAAATGTTCGTGTGGCATCGCCCATCTGTAATGCATCACTGCTCCATAATGGCACTGAAAAAAGCATGAGATTACCGCTGGCAAAACCAGCCACACCCAAACAACGAAGCAGCAACTTTTCTTCTTTTCTCTGTACCGTTTCTGAGGTTGCTGGGTCAAAGGGCACAGCGTGATACCCCATATTATTAATGAGTGAAATCCATTCATCCCCAAGCTCTACCAAACCCTCCCACACAATACATAGCCGCTTGGTGGAAAGGTTTAATCGGGCCGATTTCACCGCACCTTGCTTTCTTAATGCACCCTCAATAATCGCCACGCACGAAGGACAATGCATGCCATCAATCAGCAGATTCAGACTATGTGTTCCATCAGATTCCGAAACAGTAAAATGCGCGATACTCATTTAATCACCATCCGCTTGCTCTGCTGAAATTTTTGTTCGCCTACAATAGCGTCTACTCGCACATCCCAAACACCTTTTGCAGGAAAAGGAACTGCTACGCCAGATCGTGTTAACTCTTGTGTAAAATCCATGCCTGTTTCAGTAGGGCGAGTGAAGCTAGCGGTGGATTTGTCGGGCGTGATGTCTATGCCTGTATCATCTTTTAGTATAAAGTAGAGTATTCCGCTTTTATAGTTGATTTCTGCGTTCCACTGAAGCTCTTGTTGCTTCTGCTCAGCTTCAACTACCTTATTATAGGCGAGACCTTTTTCATAGGCATGGTCTGTGACTACACCGCTATGGGTACGAATAGCGAGTGTCATCATGATGGCATTCACCACAATAATGATTCCAAAAAATATCACGAAATACCAAAATACATGTTTGCCTGTCATTTGGATTCACTCATAAAAATAGATTCTTTGCTGGTGGTCGCTGTGCCGTCTTTGTTGGTAGCGTGGAAAACAACCTTTTGTCGTACCTGTGCTTGTTTTTGTGATGTAACAAAGACTCGGAAATGCCCTACGGATCCAGCGATAACGCTCAGATTTGTAGGCAAAACTTCTTCTCCTGCTTGTACACGCATCGCAGCCTTATCAAGGCCTTCAACGGTTAGTATATAATGGGTATCATCTTGAGATTTATTGATAATACTTATTTTATAGCCGTTACGAATCGAGCCATCCGAGAGTTTAACAAACAGCGGATTGCGATCGTGAGTGACGTTCATTTCCAATGCGGAGCGCGTCAATAGAGAATAGAGCATTAAGCCGCTGATGAGTGTAATAATACCACCATACCAGAGATTGCGGGGACGGATTAACTTAAATGGTTTTTTACTCTCGGTATCATAACGAATCAACCCTTTCGGCAAGCCGATTTTTTCCATCACATTATCGCATGCGTCAACGCATAATCCGCAGGCGATACATTCCATTTGCAAGCCTTCACGGATGTCTATTCCCATCGGACATACGACGACGCAAGAGTCACAATCAATGCAATGACCTTTACCTGTCCAGCTGTCGCCTGCCTTATGTTTCCCACGTGGTTCACCGCGCTTATTATCATAGGCAATAATGAGTGTATCTTTATCAAACATTGCTGACTGGAATCGCGCATAGGGACACATATAGGTGCAGACCTGCTCACGCGCAAAGCCAGCCATGAGGTAAGTTGAGAAAGTAAGTCCAATAATCCATACCCCTACATTCCAAGGCACGTCGAAATGGACAATCTGCTCCATTAAAGTTGGGGCATCGTTGAAGTAAAAAACCCACGCGCCTCCCGTGCATAAACCAATCATGAGCCAGATAAGATGCGTCAGAGACTTTTTCCGGATTTTATCAAATGTCCATGGCGATTCATCGAGTCTTTTACGCGCGTTACGGTCACCTTGTATAATACGTTCGACCCACACGAATAAATCCGTCCAAACCGTTTGTGGACAAGCGTAGCCACACCATACGCGTCCAAAAAGCGAAGTCACAAAAAATAGTCCTACCGCCGCTAAAATCAGAAGACCCGTAATGTAATAAACTTCTTGCGGCCAGATCTCTAGTCCAAAGAAATAGGCGCGCGTGTGACTTAGATCAATGAGAATAGCCTGATCATGGACATTCATGCCACGATCCCACCGGATCCATGGCGCACCATAATAAACCGCAAGTAATAAGACCATTGCTAGCCATTTTAGCTTGCGAAATAACCCCCATACTCTTCGTGGATAAATTTTTTCTTGTTTTTTAAAAAACTGTATAGGGGTTGACATCATTTATTCCTTTGGCTGAGCGGCTTCTCCTCCACCAAGTGAATGCACATAAATGGTCAGCGCCTTGATGGTTTCATCCGGTAGGCGGGTATTCCAATTTGGCATAATGCCTTGGCGTGGCATGCGAATCTGTTGTGAAATACTGGCTCTATCAGATCCATATAGCCAAATGGCATCTGCAAGATTTGGTGCACCAAATTCACGCCCCCCTTTGCCGAGGTCTCCATGGCAAGATGCACAGTTTTGCTTGAATATTTCTGCACCCTGCGCATTCGCTCCCTGGCCAGTGGAGAGGCTCATGACATGGTCAGTTACTTGATCTATTTCTTCTTTTTTAAGTATCTCTCCAAAGGCAGGCATTTGAGAATTGCGTTCATTTTCATGACCAGAACGAATGCCAACCACAAGCGTATGATAAATAGATTGCAGATCACCGCCCCAAATCCAATCATCGTCATTCAAGTTGGGATAACCTGCATATCCTGCTGCTCCCGTCCCGTGACAAGCAGCGCAATTATCCTTGAATGCTGCGGCACCACCCGCGATGGCATAATTATAGAGTTCAACATCTTTTTGAATGTCTTCTAATGTGTGTATTTTTAATTTTGCTGCAGATTCACCGCGCTGTTGAAGAATTTCTTGCTGCTCTGCGGCAAGTTTCTTGTGCGATGTCCAACCTGTAGTGCCTTTCGTATGATCAGAAAGTGTTGGCCATGCAGGATAAATCACCCAGTAACCCACCGCCCAAACACATGTCATAGCAAATATAATCAACCACCAGCGGGGCGCGGGCAAGTTAAGCTCTTTAATGCCATCCCACTCATGACCGGTTGTTTCGATGCCTGAAAACTCGTCTTTTTCTTTTTTATTTGTCATAATGGTGCTCTTCTAGAGGAATCTGTGCATAATCTTGCATATGTTTCTTGGCGCTGGGACGATAAGTGCGATACGCCACGTATAAAAAAAATGTGAAGAAAAAAATTAATGTTGTCGTTGGTGCATATTCGTAAAGAAAGTTCATGACTATTTTTTCTCCTGCAGCTGATAATTTTTAATATCCGCTAATGTGCCGAGCGTTTGCAAGTAGGCAACAAGGGCGTCCATTTCAGACACAAAATTCTTTTGACCATCAAAATTACGTATATTGACCTTCGCGCCATAACGCGCATTCAGCCCTGATGGGTCGCTATCCACATTCGCTTGTGCCATGGCATCCCCATAGGCGCTCTCAACCATCTCATCAGTGTAAGGCACGCCAACCATACGATAAGTTTTTAAAAGTTTTTTGATATTCAATACATCAGCTGCATTATTCATCATGAAACGATACGATGGCATAATCGACTCTGGCACCATATCTCGAGGACGAGTGAGATGCGCCGTATGCCACTCGTCAGAATATTTCCCGCCCACACGTGCAAGATCTGGCCCAATACGCTTGCTACCCCATAGGAACGGGTGATCATACATGCTCTCTGCGGCGAGCGAATAATGCCCGTAACGCTCGACCTCATCACGCAGCGGACGAATTTGCTGGCTATGACAAGATGAGCAATTCTCACGAATATAGATTTGTTGTCCTACAAGCTCCAGCGGTGTCAAAGGACGCATGCCGCTGACTTTTTCAATCGTGGTTTCGATTCGAAAGAGTGGTACAATCTCTACCAATCCACCAATCGAAATCGCCACAAGGGTGAGCACCAATAAAAGGATGGAGTTTTTCTCGATTTTCTTGTGGTTATGAAGCATGCGTCATCTCCGTTGAGCATTGACAGGTTGCACATTGCTTGCTGCACCCCGTTATTGTTTTATAGCAATTATAGACCATAATCAGCATACCAGCGAGGTAGAGCAAGCCGCCCACGGCACGAATAATGTAGTAAGGATGCATGGCTTCCACTGTTTCCACAAAAGAGTATTCGAGAAATCCCATGGCGTTATAAGCACGCCACATCAGACCCTGCATAATCCCTGAAACCCACATTGCTGTGATATAAAATACGATGCCGATGGTAGCGACCCAAAGATGGATACTGATAAGACGTATCGAATACATCTCCTTCTTTTTCCATAGTACCGGTACAAGGTGATAAAGAGCGCCAAAACTAATGAAAGCTACCCAGCCAAGCGCCCCGGAATGCACGTGTCCAATCCCCCAGTCTGTATAGTGGCTAAGCGAATTCACTGCTTTGATGGACATAAGCGGACCTTCAAAGGTGCTCATCCCATAAAATGCCAGAGCAACAATCATGAATTGTAATACTGGATCTTCACGCAATTTATTCCATGCACCCGAAAGCGTCATCACGCCATTAATCATCCCCCCCCAGCTTGGCATCCACAGCATAATTGAGAATGTCATTCCTAGTGTTTGCGCCCAATCAGGTAGTGCCGTGTAATGCAAATGGTGAGGGCCAGCCCATATATAGATAAAGATAAGCGACCAGAAATGCAGGATAGAAAGGCGGTAAGAATAAACCGGGCGGTTGACGCGCTTTGGAATAAAATAATACATAATCCCAAGGAAGCCCGCCGTGAGGAAGAAACCAACCGCATTATGTCCATACCACCATTGAATAAGTGCCGACTGCACCCCTGCCCATAGTGGGACTGACTTAGCACCCAAGCCAGATACTGGAATGCTAATGCCATTCACCAAATGTAACACTGCAACGGTTGCGATAAATGCCAAGAAGAACCAGTTGGCGACATAAATATGTGGCTCTTCGCGTTTCTTTAGCGTCATCAGGAAAATCACCAAATACGCCACCCACACCACTGTGAGCCACAAATCAGCATACCATTCAGGCTCATTATATTCTTTGCCTTGCGTGACACCCAGCACGTAACCGAGCGCCGCCATCACGATGAATGCCTGATAACCCCAGAAGGTAAAATTAACGAGCTTATCGTTCCATAAACGAGTGCGGCAGGTTCGCTGCACTATGAAATAGCTGGTTGCAAACAATACGCTCCCACCAAATGCAAAAATCACGCCCGATGTATGTACAGGTCGCAGCCGACCGAAAGAAAAGTATGGTTCGAAATTCAAATCAGGGAATGCCATTTGTAATGCAATCACAAGCCCTACTAACATGCCAACCGTTCCCCAAAAAAGAGCGGCTATGGTGAATTTCTTAACGATATCGTCATTATATATTGGCGCAACGCGCGTGTTTTCTTGCATTCTGTTACCTCATTGCTTTTGCGGCCATCACCAATAGTGTCAGCCCGTTAAACGCCATGCCAAAACGGCCAATGCCGCGCATTATTTCTTGCCACTTTAAGGCCAATAGTGCAGCAGAACCGCTCGCCACTAATAGTGCAGGGACTGTGCCCAGTACAAACATCCACATAGCGAACATACCTGCGAGTGGGCTTCCGAGTGTTGCCGCCATCATCAGTGCCGCATAAATTAATCCGCAAGGCATAAAGCTCATGAGCACGCCACGCAAAACGCCGTTTCTTGGCGCAAAGCCAAGTAGTGAATGTTGATTTGGAATCATGGCGCTAAGCAGGAATAATCCACCTGCCATTACCATCATGGCCGCTGATAGCGCAGGCCAGTAGGAAGAGGACGCCACTTGCTTTGAAACTAGCGCGGCAAAAAAACCAAGTGCTCCATAAGTTAGCAGGCGACCGAGATGATATTGCCATTGCGACGCAATACTCATGCGTTTACCGCAGCTACCAGAGCAAGCCGATTGACATGCGACGACAGGCCCGCACATGACGAGGCAATGGGTGAGGCTACCTGTCAGCCCTCCAAGAAAAAATACGGCAAAAACTCCTCCCTGTTGAGAAAATACTGCCGAACAATGTGCAAGAAATGCGTCCATCAAAAATCCTTTGAAGGACTATTTATTCTCAAGAGAATTCAGCGCCTTGATCTGCGTCAAGAAGGATTAAAGTCTCTTCATCTGCAACGCATTAATGAGAGTTTCCAGCATTGAGAACGGAATGTAGGTGAGGGTGATTTTTTGAATAAGGGAGAATTTCTTTGAAGAAAAATATCTTTCCTAAAGATCAGATTTCAATCAAAAAAAGCATATCTAGGGACAAGATACACAGAGGATTTAGAAATCCAATATACTTTTTGAAGATGGCTGGGGTGCCAGGATTCGAACCTGGGATGGCGACACCAAAAACCGCTGCCTTACCGCTTGGCGACACCCCAACAACTGTTGCGTTAGGTGCTCTACACCAAGTTTTTGTTGATATCAATCAGAAATCGAAAGAAATTCTCGCATCCACTCAGCATAAGTTGAATTAACCGTGGAGGGTGGCAAATTAACGATGCAGGGTACGTCATAAGGATGCAATGCCGATAGCCGTTTGAAGGCTTCCTGAAGTTTTTTAGGGTGTGTTTTAAGCCATAAAATACATTCGGGGCTTGCGACAGACGCGTCTTCCCACATATACCAAGAGGTTCCCATGGGATTCATATGGGCGCAGACAATCAATTTTTCATCTAACAATGTTCGAACAACGGTTTCTGCCGCTTCAGGTGAGGGAAGCGTGGTATAAAGCAAGCTCAATGTATTATACATTTACTGCAAACGAATACGTAGTTGGCAGCGTGTATCATTGGCAGCAGCTTCTGTGGCAGTAAAATACACATCAGGAGTTGGAGTGACATCCACACAGGTATTATCTGCTAATGCAGTGGTTGGATGTGTCACATTCAAAATCGTTGCTGTGGCAGCGGTGCCGCAAGTGTTGTCATTACAAGCTGCACGTGTAATACCAGTGGACGGATAACCGTCATCAGTTTTTTGATCGATGTTAAAGGCTTCTTGTGGTGATAGGTTATTAACGGAGGTAATAGCCGTTGCAGTTGTCGCGGTAACGTTGAGTAGCTGATAATAGTTAAAACCAGCGGCTGCAAACACAGTAAAGAGGTTGCCTCG
>JAIXRX010000159.1 GCA_027485005.1 Alphaproteobacteria bacterium | reverse complement strand
GCCGTGGCACCAATACTTAGGGCGGCGCCTTTTAATTCATGACAGGTGACTTTCCATAGTTCTTTGTCAGAGGTTGTTTTTAATGTGTTGATGCAGCGTTCAAGTGTATCTTTAAAGTGTCCATGCAAGGAACGTAGAAGTGTTTTATTGCCGTCGCTGATCTCGTTTAAATAAGAAAAATCAACTTCTGTCATGGTGACTTCACTTACTGCCTAATTTCAGGTGCAGGGCTAAAAATAGTATGTTTTACACGATCTTTTGGCTTGATATTTTCTTTGTCGACCGTGCCTGCTTTTAAATACATGACGGCCAGTACAGGGGAGTCCACTGCCGCTTGGCTATCCAAGTTGGCGGGAACAATATTGGGTAAAATTTCTTCAATCAAACCTTGGCGATTTATTGTTAAAATATCTACAGGTTGCTGGATAAATGGCGCACTTGGAATAATAAGTTCGGGTGTCCGATACACGAACATCAAAGCATCTGCCTGATTAAACGGAGAAAGTAGAAATAAATCGCGTTGTTCAAGCGCTTCAGATGGACGCACTGTTACATTGATGGCTAAACTATGCGCTTCGTATTTGTTTTTTGTGTCAATGGGAGGTGTTGGCACTTCAGGTGAAGTAGCCGTTTGAGAAGTAGGGGAGGCTGCAGGCGGTGTACTCGCGGCGATTAAAATTTCCATACGTGCTTGCTGATATACAATCGGAGGAGCGCTCGACTGTGCCTGAGGAAAAGACACAGGAATGAGCGCGGCTAGCAAGACAACAAGGCAATATACATGTTTTTTACTGAGTAAAAATCTCATGATCCACATCATCTCCTACAGCAATGCCGAGGCGTTTAGCGGTGCCCGCATGTACTTCTAGAACAGAAACGCATGGCACATCAGAACTAATGATTTCTTCTGAAAATGGAACGGTGTTTTCTACGATTTTGATAATCTTACCAGTATGATCTAAAAACAGCATATCGAGCGCAATAGAGGTATTTTTCATCCACATCTGCTGCACTTTTTCTATTGGAAAATCGAACAGCATGCCTTGGTTTTCAGGAAGTTGGGTGCGGAACATCAAACCGCGCTCCAAATCTTCCTTGCGTTGCGCCAGTTCAACCTGAATGGTCTGTTTTTTTCCGTCCTGCAGGGTTAAAATGGCAGGCTTAGTGGCTGGATTGGCGGGTTGAATGTACAAAAGGCCAGCAAAGCCAGCACAAATGATTAACATAATAAAAATTAAAGTTCTTGGATTTTGACGCATAAGCAGCAGTTTTTTCCTAAAATGTCATGAAATATTCACACTTTTTTAAGCGGTGCGAGCGTAGAATTAAAACATGGAAACACTATTAGCGTAATGAACAGGAAAACTCCATGCGTAATTTTATAAAAAATATGGGTAGTAAACCGAATGCCATGCTTTCACGTCAAACCCGTGAAAAGCTAAAGGATTTGAGTTCATCGGATCGCTTTAAGGTGATTGTCGAGCAAAAGAAAATTGAACTTGAAAAAAAGATGATCTTAGAAAAGAAGAACCCTGCCATGAAGGGGCAGGAAATGTCTAAGAACGCTCAAAAAGTGATTCAGGCGATGGCAGAGGAAAAAGCGGGTAAAGCCATTAGAAAAATTGAAAATGAAATTAAAATGAAATTCGCGATTAAGGCAATGCGTGTAAATGGTGGAAAGATTGATGATAATGGGCGAATATTCAATGATGCTGGTAAGCAAGTGGGCCAAATTAATGTGGAGACTGGTAGAATTCAATCGGGTTGGCTTAGTATGGGTAAGTTTAAGCCAGACTCAATTTGGTCGAAGCAAAAAATCGAACGCTTAATTGAAAAAGCGAATCAAGGCCCCACCACTTTCACGGGGCATAAATTAGAAGCGGCTACCACGCCAGGATCTTCGGGTTTTTGGGGCGTAGGGGCGCCCTCTGGGGCAGACAATAATGGTAGTTGGTGGTAATCAGATAACAGTTTAAGTAAAAAACAAATAAAATCCTTGTCATCATGGCAAGGATTTTTCTTTTTACTGTCAAAAAAATGTCACCTTGTTATGTTATAATTCATTGGTAATAACAAGAATAACAAAGAGGTTTTATATGTCTGATTCAGGCCGTTTGCAAGCAGACCCACTGTTTCTGGCGCTTGCGCGCCCCACGATGATCGCCGGGGTATCTTATCTTTTTTTTGTGTTTAACGGCCTTCTGAATATCATCGCCTTTATTCAAACCAGCAGTTTTGTGGTTTTGATGGTTATTTTCCCTTTTATACATCTCATGGCATTTCTCGTATGTCTCAAAGAGCCACGCATGATGGAGCTTGTAATCCTTCGCTGTTCTAAGGGTATGCGATGCGTCAATCGCGCGTATCATAACCACACCAACTCTTATGATCTGTTCTAGGAGGCGAAATGTCGAGTTATAAACAATATAAAAAACGCCGCGCTTCTCATGCCTGGTACACAGAACATGAAGTGTCTGCTGCTGAGTTTATACCTTACAGTTATCATCTTGATAGAGAGACGGTTATCACCAAGAATAAAGAGCTTTTGCAAGTCGTAAAAGTTAGTGGTTTTTCTTTCGAAACAGCGGATGATGAAGATGTGGATATGCGTAAAATGGCGCGTAATTCACTATTCAAAAGTATGTCGGATGGTAATTTTGCCTTGTGGTTTACCACGATTCGTCGTCGTAAAAGTGCGTTTCCGGGGGGGAAATTTCCGCCTGGTTTCTCGCGTATGCTCAATGATCGTTGGAAGGAAAAGCATCATTCAAAACAATCGTTTGTGAATGAACTCTATATTACTATTGTGCGCAAGGTAGATACCGCAGGTTTTGCAAAAGTGAGTGCCTATTTTGGTGCTTTTGCCGCAGCGGTTGATGAGCAACAGCGTACTCAAGCGCTACAGGATGCTCATAAGGAAGTTAAAGAGGCGACTAACCGTGTGGCGGCAACTTTGCGTGATTATAATCCGCAAATTCTAACATGTATGGATACGGAGCACGGAACTTTTTCTGAGCCATTAGAGTTTCTAGCTAAGTTGGTTAATTGTGGTGAGTCACAACCGATTCAGGTTCCAACGACTGAAATCGCACACATCCTGCCAACGCAACGCATGTATTTTGGGCCAAGCGCCATTGAAATTCGGGGTGCCACCAAACGCCGCTTTGCATCAATCGTAAGTATTAAAGAATATGCCCCCATGACCGCGGCAGGTTTTTTGGATGGCTTTTTACAAATGCCGTTTGAGCTTGTGATGACGCAATCCTATAACTTTGCGAATCGCCAATCAAGCATTCAGAGTATGCAAACCAAGCAGCGTCGCATGATGATGGCAGAAGACAAGGCTATTTCCCAAGTGATTGAAATCACTGATGCGCTGGACATGGCAACCGGGGGCCAAGTAGCATTTGGTAAGCACCATTTTTCCGTTATGTGTTTAGAAGATGACCTGAAATCACTTGAGCAAGCGACTTCCATGGCGATTGCTGAGTTGGTGAATGTGGGGATTGAGCCCGTGCGTGAAAAAATGACACTCGAGCAAGCATATTGGGCGCAGCTGCCAGCCAACTTTGAATTTATTGGTCGGCTTTCTACAATAAGTAGTATGAATGTGGCGGGCTTTGCCTCGCTTCATAATTACCCCACAGGTCGAGTCGAAGGCAATCATTGGGGTGATGCCGTCACCGTGTTCGACACCACTTCCGGTACACCTTATTTCTTTAATTTTCATGCGCGAGACGTCGGGCATACGACCATCATCGGACCAACCGGTGCTGGTAAAACTGTGTTGATGAATTTTTTGTGTGCTCAAGCGCAAAAATACAATTCTCGTCTGTTTTTCTTTGATAAAGATCGTGGTGCCGAAATTTTTATTCGTGCGATTGATGGTGTTTATAACGTGATTGAGCCCGGTGATCGTTGTGGTTTTAACCCGCTTCAGTTGCCTGACACATTAGAGAATCGTAATTTTTTAGCAGAGTGGATTCGTACATTAGTGACGGCGTATGATGAGCCATTGACCTCAGAGGATATGGCGCTGATTTCTGAGGCAGTGAATGGTAATTTCAAGCTCGCCCGCAAAGATCGCATGCTGCGCAATATCGCACCATTCCTTGGGCTGGAAGGGCCGGGTAGCCTTGCGGGTCGATTGCGTATGTGGCATAGTGAAGGCCAGTATTCTAAGTTATTCGATAATCCTTATGACAGTTTGGACTTTAGTAAGAACTCAGTATTTGGTTTCGAAATGGGCCCCGTGCTGTCTGATAAAACTACCCTAACGCCAACACTTCTTTATCTGTTCCATAAAATCAATCAGTCGCTGGATGGTACGCCGACAATGATCGTTCTCGATGAGGCGTGGGCGCTAATTGATAACAAAACATTTGCGAGTAAGATTAAAGACTGGCTCAAAACTTTGCGTAAACTGAATGCCATGGTAGTTTTTGCGACTCAAAGTGTGGAGGATGCTACAAATTCCGATATCTCCGACACACTAATTCAACAAACTGCTACGCAGATTTTCTTGCCAAACCCTAAAGCGACTGCGGTTTATCGAACCGCTTTTATGCTTTCTGAGCGTGAATTTAATTTGCTTAAAACCACAGATCCAGGCAGTCGCTTCTTTTTGGTAAAGCAGAATAAAGACCTTGTAGTCGCACGCATTGATTTGTCAGGTATGAATGACGTGATCAGCGTACTTTCTGGACGTGCAGAAACGGTTGGATTGCTTGATGAGATTCGTGAAAAAGTCGGAAATAATCCAGAGCACTGGCTCCCTATCTTCACGGAAAGGGTGCGCCGATTGTGAGACAATCCTATGTCTTGATTTTTGTATTATTTTTTGTGTCTGTTTGGTTTTC
>JAIXRX010000033.1 GCA_027485005.1 Alphaproteobacteria bacterium | reverse complement strand
GCGGTCGTCGTTAATCCAACCGACGATGAGATATTAGCATTATCGCATATTTCTTTTGATTTTATTCAAATCCATAAACTGCCTAGCCTTGCACGCTTGAACCAACTTAAAATGCTCACTAATATCCCGCTGATAGTCGCACTAAGTATTTCTAATGCAGAGGATGTGGCGGGCATTCAGGCATGGGCCAGTGTGCATGACTGGTTGTTGTTTGACGCCAAAGCCCCCGAAGGCAGCGCCATTCCTGGTGGCAATGGCGTCACCTTTGATTGGAAACTGCTCCGTGGCCTTGCCCTGCCCCGCCATGCGCAATGGTTGCTTTCCGGCGGCCTCACCCCAGAAAATGTCACTGAGGCGGTGCGCACCACAGGGGCAAAGTGGGTTGACGTTTCCTCAGGGGTGGAATACGAAGCAGGCATTAAAAATCCCGACGCTATCCGTCATTTTATCGAGAACGCCTCATGTCTTTAGCCGCCAATCTTCCCGCCTATAGCCTGCCCGACGAAAATGGCCGCTTTGGTATTTATGGCGGGCGCTTTGTGGCCGAAACCTTGATGCCGCTGATTCTGGAAGTTGAAAAAGCCTATCTCGCCGCGCGTGAAGATGAAGATTTTTTTGCAGAGCTAACGTCGTATTTTAATACCTATATTGGCCGCCCTTCCCCGCTGATGCTGGCACAGCGCATGACCGCGCATTGCGGTGGCGCGAAAATCTATTTTAAGCGCGACGAGCTGAACCACACGGGCGCACACAAAATCAATAACTGCATTGGCCAAATTCTGCTGGCCAAACGCATGGGCAAAAAACGTATTATTGCCGAAACTGGCGCTGGCCAGCATGGCGTGGCCACTGCCACAGTGTGCGCGCTGTTTGGTTTTCCTTGCGTGATTTACATGGGCGCGAAAGACATGGAGCGCCAAAAACCCAACGTATTCCGTATGAAACTTTTGGGCGCAGAAATTGTGCCTGTGAGTGCTGGTAGTGCGAGCCTAAAAGACGCGATGAATGAAGCGCTACGCGACTGGGTGAGCCATGTGGATGATACCTATTATCTCATCGGCACCGCGGCTGGTCCGCATCCTTTTCCGATGATGGTGCGCGATTTTCAATCCATCATTGGACGCGAAACGATGGAGCAAATGCAGGCCGTTGAAGGCCGTTTGCCAGACACGCTGATTGCAAGCCTTGGCGGCGGCAGTAACGCGATTGGTTTATTCGCACCGATGATTGAACATAAAAGCGTGAAGATGATTGGCGTGGAAGCCGCTGGCAAAGGCATCAACACCCACCAACACGCAGCGTCGCTCACTCAAGGCACGCCGGGTGTTTTGCATGGTTGCCGCAGCTATTTGCTGCAAGATGAAGACGGCCAGATTGAAGAAGCACACTCGATTTCCGCAGGGCTGGATTACCCGGGCATTGGCCCAGAACATGCGTGGCTGAAAGACACCAAGCGTGTGGAATATGTGAGCATTACGGATGATGAAGCACTTGCTGCCTTCCAAGCCTGCGCGAAATTAGAAGGCATTTTGCCCGCGCTTGAGCCTTCGCATGCGCTGGCTCATGTGCTAAAAATCGCACCGAAATTACCCAAAGACCATTTGCTAGTCATGAATCTTTGTGGGCGTGGCGACAAAGATATTTTCACCGTGGCTGAAGCACTGGGAATGAAATTATGAGCAAGCGCCTAAACGACAAACTGGCTAGCTGCAAAGCGGCGCACCGCACCGCGCTTATTCCATTTATTATGGCCTATGACCCCACGCGTGAAGCTTCACAAAAATTGCTGAATGCTTTGCCGGATGTGGGCGCAGATATTATTGAACTCGGCATGCCATTCTCTGACCCGATGGCGGATGGCAAAACCATTCAAGCCGCTGGCTGGCGCGCACTGGATCAAGGCTGCACGCTTTCATCTATTTTTGAGATGGTGCAGAAATTCCGCAAACAAAATCGTGAAACACCGATTATTCTGATGGGCTATTATAACCCCGTGCATCATTTCGGCACCGCGCAATTCATGCAAAAAGCAGCCGATGTGGGCGTGGATGGTTTGATTATTGTGGATGTGCCATTTGAAGAAGAAGCGGAAGTGCGTGTGCATTCAGATGCGGCGGGCCTTGCATGGATTCGCTTGGTCGCGCCGACGACTCCCAATGATCGTTTGGAAAAAATTATGCCGTCTGCGCAAGGTTTTGCTTATGCGATTTCGGTGGTCGGCATTACAGGCGACAAACAAGCCCAAAGCAATGACCTCAAGGATTATATCGGGCGCATTCGCGCGCACACCACTTTGCCAGTGGCGGTGGGCTTTGGCGTGCGCACGCCGCAGCAAGCTCGCCAAATTGTGAAAGACACCGGCGCAGAAGCGGTCGTCGTTGGCTCTGCTTTGATTGATGAGTTGCAGCTAAATGGTGTGGATAGCGCCCTTGATTTTGTGCGCCATCTGCGCGCAGGCCTTGGGGCTTAGGGTTTTTAATTGTCATTCCAGACAAGTGAGGCAGAGCCGAACGCTGATCTGGAATCCAGCGAAAAAATTAAAGCTGCTTTATCTGGATCCCCGCCTTCGCGGGGATGACTCTTGGCATCCCAACAACTGACAACTAATCAATCAAAATTTTTGGCAACTGATATTGCGGGTCTTCGGCCAAGCCATAAAGCGCTGGTGGCGGCGTAATTTTCTCGCGCAAGCCCAAATCAATGCCATCTAATATCGCGCGTATCACCTGCTTCACCTCCACATCCGCCCCCGCAACACGATGCTCGATATGTTTTTGCGCAGCAGGCTTATTCGGCAGGCGCAGTGCGGCGCTGCGGTTATTGATACCCCAGCAGATATGCGTGGGTGTTTGCAAACCACCCGCCTGAATGCGTGCCCGTGAATTTTCATTCGGCAGAAAAACACTCACCTTTTCTGGTAAAGATTGCAGCAACCCACCCAGCGAATATATTAGATAATCAGAATGTTTCTGCGTGTCCTCATCCCATTCATAAACACAGCGCCACGCACTATCTTCTAAATGCACATGCACATGCAAACCGCTGCCTGCGCGATGAGCGTGGGGTTTCGCAGCAAAATCAGCACGCAAATTTTGTGTGTGCGCCCACTCCAAAATTTTTTGCTTCAAGCGCTCAGTATCCTGCACCAACCGCGCGATGTCTGCGCTTGGTTGTAGCGAGACTTCATATTGCTCATCCGCACGCTCTTTTTCTACCGCATAAAGCGTAAAATTTTCCTGCTGCAAAAAACCACGCAAATCATCGACTATTTTTTGTGCATCATGCGCTGCACTGCCATGCAGATAAAACTCGATTTCAGTCGCCATCACCGGACGCAGGCCATGCTGCGTCGATAGCGTTTCCACTAACGAAGAAAGCCCGTGGGAATCCCACGGGCTTTCTTTTTCTGTTGTGGTGTGAATGCTCACGATTAAACGAGGCCGTTCAACCATTCCACTAATTGGCTTTTAGGCAAAGAACCCACTTTGGTAGAAACCAATTGGCCGTCTTTGAAAAGCATCATGGTTGGAATGCCGCGCACACCGTATTTGCTTGGGGCTTCTGGGTTTTTATCGATATTCACTTTAGCAACCGTCACTTTGCCTGCCATTTCGCCTGCGATTTCGTCCAAAACAGGGCCAAGCTGACGGCATGGGCCGCACCATTCCGCCCAGAAATCTACCAGCACAGGGCCGTTCGCTTTCAGCACGTCTTTTTCAAAATTATCGTCGTCAATATGTACCGCGCTCATGGCAGACCCTTTCGTGAGAAGTTGATGATACATAAGTAGGTTTGAAAACGAACATCGTCAAGGGGTGGTTTTTAAGATTCTTGCCGATGCAGGAATGACAAATGCCCAAGGCCAGTAGGTGCGATAGCGGGCGTAAACGCAAGATGCCAGCAGGCCGAGTCAGCCTTGAACCCTACTCATGTGGCGAGAAGTAGCCCGCTACGGAGTAAAATGCATAAACGAGCTTAGCAAACCGAGAGCGCCGGCGGCAATGCCCCATGTGAGCGCCAGTAGGCGCGATAGCGGGGGCGAATGAACGAATTGTCACAAAACCTTCATTTTTCTTTCGGGTGGGTTTGAGGTAGGGTGGCCACCTAAATTTGTTTTATTTTTTACATAACAGAGGCCAACGGTGGTTTAGCATCAATGCGGCCTCTATAAACCCTAGATATATGGGAACAAACAAAGATGTCACAGGAGGCGTATCGCCACCGAGTGACTACAAAAAAAGGGAGAGCATGAAAGCCACCCGCTGGACAGGAGATGTTATCCTCTATGTCTTGTGGAATCTGGCTCTCAAGCTTGGCTCCAAAAAAGGGCCTGAACCTGCACTGAAGGTTCGTCCGGCTCCGATTCACAAAATATCGGAGCTGTATGAAGTCAAGAATCATACGCCAAGAGACTGGCTTGATTATTGGCTTCGAGAAAATGGGCTCTTGAGTCAAAGATTCCGCCTGCTCCTCTACAAACAAGATGGAGATTTCATCGCTGAATGGGAAGGTTTTGGACAAAATGTGTCCTTACCTGTCCAAGAAGATGAAGTTTACCATCTTTACGTAGGGGAGCCTGCTCCAGAAATTGAGCAGTGGATGGAAATCTTGAGGAGAGACGACACATATCCCGTCAACCTGCAAGAGCCCACATCCGAAGAACTGGAAAGCAATCAACGCCGCTTGGCGGAGATGCTTTACACAAATCGGGAGTAAATTAAAAAAAGCTTCACAGTGTAAAAACTGTGAAGCTTTTTTATTGGCTTTTATTTAGCTTCTAAAGCGATTGGTAATCGGATAGCGCCAGTCACGGCCAAAGGCCATGCCAGAAATTTTGACCCCTGGAGGGGCCTGGCGGCGCTTATATTCCGCCCCCACCAACATGTTGGAAACACGCTGCACCAACTCCCGCGAAAACCCCTGCTGCACCACGGCGTCCACCGGTTGGCCACGCTCAATCAGCTCACGCAAAATCGCATCCAATACTTCATACGGCGGCAATGAATCCTGATCGGTTTGATTCGCCCGCAATTCCGCACTCGGCGCGCGCGTGATGGTGCGCATCGGGATGACCTCACCTGCTGGGCCAAGCAAGCCTTCAGGCTGTTGTTTATTGCGCCAGCGCGACAGCGCATATACGGTCGTTTTATACACATCTTTCAGCACGGAATAACCACCGCACATATCGCCATAAAGGGTCGCATATCCGACCGACATCTCGGATTTATTACCCGTGGTCAACACCATCCAGCCACGCTTATTCGAAATCGCCATCAAAATATTTCCGCGCAGGCGCGCTTGAATATTTTCTTCCGTGGTGTCGGCGTCATAGCCTGCGAACATGTCTTTAAGCATCATCTCCATCGCGGCCATGCCCGGCATAATGTCAATGCGGTGCAGTTCAATGCCCAAGCGCTGCGCCAGTTGTTCCGCCTGCTCCACGCTCTCCTCGGAGGTATAAGGCGACGGCATGAGCACGCCATGCACCTTGTCTGGCCCTAATGCGTCCACCGCCACGGTCGCTGAAAGTGCAGAATCAATGCCGCCCGAAAGCCCCAGCACGACGCCTGTAAAACGGTTTTTGGTCACATAATCACGCAGGCCAAGCACCATGGCGCGATAGAAGGTTTCGTCATGCGTCATACGCGGGGCATGCTCGCCCTCTTTCACGCGGAAACCTTGTTCGGTTTTTTGCACATACACCAGCGCGTCTTGCTCGGCAAAACCACTGAGCGACACGGATGATTCTTGCGCCTTCGGATTAAGTGCAAAAGAGCGGCCATCAAACACCAATTCGTCCTGCCCACCCACTAAATTTTGATAAATTACTGGCGCATTGGTTTTGCTAGCGAGGTTGGCCGCTAAATCGAAGCGCTTGCGGGCTTTGCCTGCCTCATAAGGGCTGGCGTGAATGCTTAAAATAACCTCTGGTTTTTGCGCGATCATATGGTCGGTCACGGTGGCTTGCCACAAATCCTCGCAAATCAACAACCCCATGCGCACACCGCGAAACTCAAACACCTCTGGCAATGGCCCCACATTGAACACACGTTTTTCGTCAAACACGCCGTCATTCGGCAAGGCATGTTTGAATTGATGATGCGCCACCTGCCCGTCGCTCAGCAAAAACGCGGCATTATACCGCGTTTGACCTTCCACCCATAAACCACCCACCAGCATGGCGGTATGCTGATTACGCGTACATTGCGCCAACGCTTCCACCGCGTCCATCGCGCGTTTTTGGAAGGTACGGCGGCGCACTAAATCTTCCGGCGGATAGCCAGTAATCGCCATTTCTGGCAGCACCACCAGATCCACCTGCTGCTCGCTGGCAGCTTGATAAATATGGATGATTTTATCCAGATTGCCCGCAATATCGCCAACCAGAAAATCATGTTGCGCCAGAGAAATGGACAAAGAAGAAGACATAGAGCTCATAAGAGAAACGTGAATAGAAGGGCTTATGGTTTGCGGCAAAAGCACGCATTCAGCAAGCAGAAATTTCATGGCTTAAGACTTGCGCGCGCGCGCTCATTGCCCTATAAATACGGGCATATTTTTCAAGGATTATGCGCTTTATGACCATTTTTTATCACCATGACGACCTGCCCGCCGACGCCTTAGCCAAACTCCAAGGCAAAGATATTGCTGTGGACACCGAAGCGATGGGGCTTATCAACCGCCGCGACCGCTTGTGCGTGGTGCAGCTTTCAGTCGGAGATGGCGACGCGCATCTGGTGCATTTTCGTGCAGGGGCGGACTATGCCGCGCCGAATTTGAAGGCACTGCTCACTGATCCCAAAACCACTAAACTCTACCATTTTGCGCGTTTTGATATTGCGATTATGCAGCAATATTTGGGTATTATGGCCGCTCCCCTTTATTGCACTCGTACCGCTTCGCGCTTGGTGCGCACCTTCACCGACCGCCATGGGCTGAAAGATTTGTTGCGTGATTTACTGAGCCAAGACATTTCCAAGCAACAGCAATCCTCTGATTGGGGCGCGGATATTTTGACGGTGGAACAACAAGATTATGCCGCTGGCGATGTTTTGTATCTCCACCGTTTGCGTGAAAAGCTGGACGTGATGCTGGCGCGGGAAAACCGCACCGAGCTGGCGCAAGCCTGCTTTGATTATTTGCCAGCCCGCGCAAAACTGGATTTGCTGGGTTGGGACGAAGTGGATCTGCTTGCTCATGCCTAACACCAAACCCGCCCCCACCGCTCTGGATATTGCGATTGGCCAGCGTACCATCGCGAAAGAAATTGACGGGCTGCATGCTCTTTCAAGTGCACTAGACGAACATTTTGTGCGTGCGGTGGAAACGATTGCGCAATTGCAAGGCCGCTTAATTTTAACGGGCATGGGCAAGAGCGGGCATATTGCCCGCAAAATTGCTGCCACCCTTGCCTCCACCGGCACCCCCGCCAGCTTTGTTCACCCTGGGGAAGCCAGCCATGGCGACCTTGGCATGATTACTGAAAAAGACGCCGTGATTGCTTTTTCTAATTCAGGTGAAACGCAAGAACTGCGAGATATTATTGCTTACACTCGTCGCTTCAGCATTCCGCTTATTGCCGTGGTACGCCGCCAGAATTCGATGATGGTACAAGCGGCAGACATCCCAATTATTTTACCTGATGTGGCGGAGGCTTCTCCTGTTAATGCGCCCACCACTTCCACCACGATGATGCTCGCATGGGGTGACGCGCTGGCGATGTGTTTGGTTGAGCGTCGCGGTTTTACAGCGGAGGATTTTTCAGTGTATCATCCAGGCGGCAAACTTGGCCAAGCACTGCTGCAAGTGGAAGCATTGATGCATGTGGGAGATGCTGTGCCACTGGTGCCAACGGACATGAAAATGGACGAAGTACTCTTGCAAATGACCGCCAAAACATTTGGCTGCGCAGGCGTAGTGGATGCTCAAGGCACACTACTTGGCGTGATTACGGACGGTGATTTACGCCGCCACATGAAAGATGATTTAATGCAGCGCAGCGCTAGGGAAGTGATGACCGCATCTCCGATTACCATCACGCCGCAAACTTTGGCAGCCAAGGCGCTTGGCATGATGAATGACCGTAAAATTACCACCCTCTTCGTGGTTGACAGCATAGGCAAAGCCGTGGGTATTTTACATATTCATGACTGCTTGCGCGCTGGCGTTATGTAAGACACGGCATGACGGAACGTCCCCTTTCTCCTGAAGAGTCTAAATCGTCTGATGATTTTGCGCCACTTTCATTGCTGATTTCTCGCATTCGAGCGCAGCAAGTCATGGGCTTCCAGATGATTGCCAAACATACGCGTATGGTGGCCACCGCTAAATGGGGCATGGGCGCACTCGCACTGATACTTCTGGCTTTACTGGTGGTTTTGCCCATGACCGTGCCCAAAGAAGCGGCCATGCGTTTGGCGTTTTCCAATATCTCTACGGGAGATACAGATAAACCCGCAATGATTAATCCGCGCTTTGAAGGATTGAACGAGGACAACCAGCCCTTCACCGTGATGGCGAAACGTGCGATTCAACGTAACGACGAATTGATTGATCTTGAGAACCTGCAAGCAGATCTTGGGCTTTCGGGGGGAACACGCTGGGTGAACATGACAGCACGTACGGGCGTGTATGACCGCTCGTTGAAATATCTGTGGTTACGGAACGATGTGAACCTTTTTTTTGATGACGGCACCGAAGTGCACACCGAGGAATGCGACATTGATATAAGCCGTGGGATTGCACAAGGTGTGAATGAAGTGACCATGACCAATCCCACCGCCACATTACGCGCCGACCGCTATCGCATTGAACAAAAGCAGAAACGTGCCTTTTTTACTGGCAATGTGCGTATGGTACTGTATCTTGATGAAAAGAAATAAAAGGTGTGCATATATGCCGTTATTGCGGGTGTTTTTAATAATCCTTGGGTTAGTGAGCGCTGCCACCCTTGCGCATGCCCAAAATACTGCCACACGCAACGCTAATAACGCTGAAAAACCGATTGAAATTTCATCCGATAGTTTGGAAGTCGATCAAGCGACTCAAGTGGCTGTTTTCAAAGGCAATGTGGTGGCTGTGCAAGGGGACATGCGCTTAAAAGCTAACAGTATGGAAGTGCATTACCGCAACAAAGAGGAAAAAGCTGCCGCTGCTCCCGCTGCCGCTGAATCTCCAAATGCAGTCGAACGCATTGACGTGCACGGAGCGGTGGTATTAGCCACACCCGATGAAGGCGCACAAGGCGACGATGGCCAGTATATGGTTGATCAAAAATTACTGGTACTCACAGGCAATGTGATTCTAACTCGCGGGCAAAATATTCTGCGCGGCACACGCCTGAATTACGATATGAAAACAGGAAAAAGCTCGCTCCTTGCAGCTGGCGGCAAAGCGGTGTCAGAAGGCGGAACTGGTGGTCGTGTGCGCGGCGTGTTTGTCACGGGTGGCGACGATAAACAGGGAGGCAAATAGCCATGGTGCATTTAGTTTCCTCTGCGAACGACGATGATTATGAAGGCCTGACACTGGTAGAAAAAAACTCAGGTCTGGTGGTTTCAAAACTTGGCAAAAGCTATTCGAAACGCCCTGTCGTTCGCAATATTTCGCTCACGGTACAACGCGGAGAAGCGGTCGGCCTGCTAGGTCCAAACGGCGCAGGAAAAACGACCTCTTTTTACATGATTACGGGTTTGATTGCCCCAGATTATGGCCAGATTTTTCTTGATGGCACCAATATTACTAACCTGCCCATGTACCGCAGGGCGCGCTTGGGCATTGGCTATTTACCACAAGAAGCCTCTATTTTCCGTGGCCTGACCGTGGAAGAGAATATTATGGCAGTGCTCGAAGTGAATGAATCTGCACCTGATGTGCGCCAAGCATTGCTTGAAGAATTGCTGGCAGAATTCTCGATTTCGCATTTGCGGCAAGTGCCCGCCGTTGCGCTTTCAGGCGGGGAACGGCGCCGTCTGGAAATTGCGCGCGCGCTTGCGTCACATCCATCTTTTATTCTGCTCGACGAACCGCTGGCAGGGATTGACCCCATTGCGGTCGCTGATATTCGCTCGCTCGTATCCCACCTGAAAGATCGCGGCATTGGCGTGCTCATTACCGACCATAATGTTCGTGAAACCCTTGAGCTGATTGACCGCGCCTATATTATTCATGACGGCAATGTGCTCATGAGCGGCACACCAAACGAAATTGTTGGCAATGCTGAGGTACGCCGCGTGTATCTTGGCGAGAAATTCAGCCTCTAAGACGATATGAGCGGCGGTCCAAAACTTGAACTCAAGCAAAGTCAGACGCAATCGCTGGTGATGACCCAGCAGCTGCAGCAATCGATCAAATTGCTGCAAATGACGAGTCTGGAACTACAAGAATTTATTGAGCAAGAAATAGAACAGAACCCTCTCCTTTCACTTGAAGGTAGCGAGCCAAATGACGACGATACACCACGCAAAGATGCCTCAGATGTGTCGGTAGAATCAGACCAAGAGGATGGCGAGGAACGCGAAATAAGTACCCCTGAAAGCCAAGCCGATAATACCGACGCTAGCGAATGGCTGGACGCCTCGGAAGAGCAATTCTGGGAGGATGAAGGCAACGCTTACGATAGCGGACAGGACAGCATGTTTGATGGTCATTTGAGCTATCACACTGCAGGCGGCGGCAGTGGTTCTGGCGAGGATGAAGACGGACGCAATGTGTTGGAACAAACCGTCTCCGCGCAAGAATCTTTGCAGGATCATTTATTAGAACAATTAATGGTCGATGTGCATGATCCTGTGATGCGAGTACTGGGCAGTAAATTAATTGAGATGATTGATGAGTCTGGATATTTAACCGCAGAGACCACGCCACTTCTGGAACAATTAGGTTGTGATGCCGCCACCCTTGAACGCACGATCGAAACGCTGCAAGGCTTTGACCCAGTAGGAGTTTTTGCCCGTACGCTTGCGGAATGCCTAGCACTTCAACTCAAAGATAAAAATCGCTATGACCCTGCCATGGCAGCACTTCTAGCTAATCTAGATATATTAGCAAAAGGTGATTTGTTGATTCTCAGCAAACGCTGCGCTGTGGATATGGAAGATCTGCGCGAGATGATTGCAGAAATTAAAATGCTCGACCCCAAACCCGCCAGTCATTTTGTACATGATGTGGTGCAGGTCGTGCAGCCAGATGTTTTTTTGCGGCGCAGCAAACAAGGCGGCTGGCAAATTGAACTGAACAGTCAGGCACTGCCACGTGTATTGATTAATAAACGCTATCATGCTGAAATTTCTAAGCAAGTGCACCGAAAAGAAGACCGTAAATATTTAAACGAACATATGGCGAATGCGCACTGGTTGGTGCGTGCGCTTGACCAGCGCGCTAATACATTGCTGAAAGTTTCCACCGAAATTGTAGCGCAGCAAGATGCATTTTTCCGCCAAGGCATTACCCACTTAAAGCCGCTGACTCTCAAGGATATTGCAGACGCGGTGGGGATGCATGAAAGTACCATCAGTCGTGTAACCACCAACAAATATCTGGGGACAGCGCGTGGCAATTTTGAACTGCGTTATTTTTTCACCTCTTCGATTGCCAGCACACAAGGGGCAAAAGATATCTCAAGTAAAACCGTGCAACATTATATTGAAGAGTTAATTGGCGCTGAAGACCCCGCAAAGCCTCTATCAGACGACGCTTTGATGGTCTTACTGCAACAAAAAGGAATGGATGTGGCGCGCCGCACTGTGGCAAAATATCGCGAAGCTATGAACATCCCAACCTCTGCTACGCGCAAACGCGCACACAAGATGAGCTTATTGTAGCCCCCGCTTTCAAGCCTGCTTGCGCTCAAATGAGTAAAGATGAACCCTAAAGCGCCGCTTCTAGCTCTGGCACGGCTTCAAATAAATCCGCGACCAAACCATAATCCGCCACTTCAAAAATCGGGGCATTTTCGTCTTTGTTAATCGCCACAATCACCTTGCTGTCTTTCATCCCTGCCAGATGCTGAATCGCACCCGAAATTCCGACCGCCACATAAAGCTCAGGCGCTACCACTTTTCCGGTTTGCCCCACCTGATAATCATTCGGCACAAACCCTGCGTCCACCGCAGCGCGGGACGCACCGATCGCCGCATTTAATTTATCGGCCAGACTTTCCAGAATTTTGAAATTCTCGCTAGAGCCCATGCCACGTCCACCAGAAACTACCACGCGCGCCGCAGTCAGTTCTGGACGCTCAGACTTACTCATCTCCGCACTCACAAAACGCGTCAGGCCGCTATCCTGGGGTAGACTGCTCAGCATTTCTAATGCCGCTTCACCTCCTGTTTCAGCAACTTTATCAAAAGCCGTGGTACGCACAGTAAGCAGTATAGGCGAAGAAGAAACATGCACAGTTTCTAATATATTACCAGCATAAACTGGGTGCGTAAAAGTATTGCTATCTACCACTGCAATAATATCTGACACCTGCGCTACGTCCAGTAATGCTGCCACACGCGGCAAAATATCTTTCCCTGTGGTCGTTGCTGCCATCAGAATATGGCTATAGTTTTTGGCTAAAGATTGGACAAGTGGCGCCACATTTTCTGCCAGCCCTTGCGCCAAATTTGCCTGATCTGCCACTTTCACGGTGCGTATATGCGGCAGGATAACAGCGGCTTTGGCCGCCACTTCAACATTTTGGCCAAACACCAAAACATCTATATCCGCGCTTAATTGTTGCGCCGCAGCAATTACAGCACGCGTCGCGGGATTCAACGCCCCATGACTCACTTCTGCAACAACAAGAACCGCCATATTATATCACCTTTGCTTCATTTTTCAATTTATCGACTAACTCAGCCACTGTTTTTACTTTCACGCCACCTTTGCGTTTGGTTGGCTCGGCCACTTTCAGTAATTTCATTTTAGGTGCAATATCCACACCCAACGTTGTAGCTTCAATTTTCTCCAGCGGCTTGCTGCGCGCTTTCATAATGTCCGGCAACTTTGCATAGCGCGGCGTGTTGAGGCGTAAATCGGTCGTCATCACACACGGCAGCTTCACCGCCAAGGTCACGAGCCCACCATCCACTTCGCGGGTGATGTGCGCTTCATTACCAGAAAGCTCGAGTTTAGAGGCAAACGTTCCCTGCCCCCACCCAAGTAATGCCGCAAGCATTTGGCCCGTTTGGTTCGCGTCATCATCAATCGCTTGCTTGCCCATAATCACCATCTGTGGCGCTTCTTTTTGCACCACGGCTTTGAGTAATTTGGCGGCAGCTAGCGGCTGAATATTTTCATTGGTGGCAACATGAATCGCACGGTCCGCACCTAGCGCTTGGGCTTGGCGTAATGTTTCTTGCACGGCATCTCCACCAATGGTCACCACCACCACTTCAGTGGCCACACCTTTTTCTTTTAAGCGAATCGCCTCTTCTACCGCAATTTCATCAAATGGGTTCATCGACATTTTGACGTTAGCAAGTTCAACGCCAGAACCGTCGGCTTTCGAGCGGACTTTCACGTTATAATCTACGACCCGCTTTACACTAACTAGTATTTTCATGTGGGCTCTCCTTAGGCGCTGCGAAGGGCAAAAAACAACAGCATCAGAACAAGCACCAGCGCCTGTAAACCTACGCGCGCCATCATAAGTTTATGGCCATATTTTGCATTCATTTTACCGCCCGAAACCATGAGTGTCAGCCCCATAACCAATACAGCTAGCACCGCCAGTGCAACAGCTATCACTATCCATATTTGTAGGCTCATAAGAATCCTTTAGTTAAACAGCACGAGGGGCAACAAATGCAAAAGTACGACTACAATATGGGCATGTTACCTTGCCATCTTCAGTATCAATATGCAGATACACTTTTGGATGACCGAGCGCACCGCCACCGCCGTCACAGGCAACATCTAACGTTTTTGTTTCAATCAATTCAAATGAAGTGGGGGTCGTCATATTAATCCTCGAAAAATGCGTCAATACTGCGTTATATTTAGCGCGAGTTGTCCGAGGTTACAATTAGTTATTGAAGACAAAAGCAGTGGAACGATCGGCCGATGAAACGCGCTGAGAAATACCACCAACGGTTGAATAATCGCGCTTAGGGGCAAATTGACCCACAGATACTTTAGGTGTTTCTTCCTGCGCTTCTGCGACATCTTGAATAATCATGCTGCGCTGTGGACGCACCACCACCACTTTGCGATCACTATTCGCAGTGAAGCCCATGGTTTGGCTATTGCGTGGGGTTTCATTGAATGCCACTTCCATCGGCTTGTCGTAAACCTTGATAATTTTCATGCGCGGCCGTTCGATTTGTGCTTGGCGGCGTTCGGCAGCGCCATCCAGCGCAGAAGCAACCGAAATACGCTTCGTGGCATTGGCAGGGGTGCGACGGCGCTCCGTAAATAACGGCCCACTCGCAGGCGCTTCACGCACTGCAATATCGATCATCTGGCTAGGGTCTTCGCCTTTACGGCTCAGCACATTTTTCCATGTGCGATATACCATTTGCATGTAGTTATTGCCACGATCAGGCGTTTGACTGTGATAATAAGCAATGGCTTTCGTCCATGAGCGCGTACCATCAAAATTACTGCGAACAAATTTTGCGCCATACTCAACATTAGCAGCAGGGTCAAACGCATGGCTCAGGCTTGTAAATGCTTTTGGATGGTGTTTGAGGTTCACCTGCATACAGCCAATATCAATACTGTTGACACCGCTGGCTTGAATACGCCGCACAGCGTCTATCGCTTCTTGTTTGCTTGAAAAATAATAGCCTTTACCTGCAGCATTAATCGTCCATGGCCAAGGTACCACCATCCGCAAACGATCAGAATAACGGCCAGATTCCGTCGAGCTAATCGCCATCAATAAATGTTTAGGAATACCATAGCGGCGCTCATATTCGGTCATATAGCGGGTGCAAAGTTTAGCGCCTTCAATCAAAGCGTCAGACGCAACAGCAGGCTGAGAAACAGCGGAGTTAGAGGCAGTGCTTGGGGTTGCCGCAGACAATAAGGTGCTACCCAGCGTTAGTGCCAGCCCTACTCCCCATCCGCACATAAGGCGGTATATTGCGTGATTTTTTTGCATGTTTTTTACCTATGCAAACTTAGTGCCAAAGCCTTATGCGGTCAATCTTTTTCAAGCATTTGCCCTTTAACCGATTGGAAAGGATTTTTTTGTTACATTTAAAGCTCAAACAAATGGAACAAGAAAAGTGAGATTTTAAGGGGAGGTCGCCCATGCGTGAATTAGAGTTAATGCTCAAAGATTATCGGCTAACCACCGCCGAAATCCTCTATCATTTGCCAGATTATCCCAGCTTTTTACAAAGCTATGTCTGGCAGGAATATGACATTGCCCCTAGATTTCCAGCCTTGCAAAAATTCCTAAACTTTTGGGAGCACGAAATTGAAGGCCGCTTGCATTCGGTCAAAGTGTGTAGCGCCCAGCTGGTGCGCCCTGCCGAACTCGTCTATGCGAGCGCGGAGTTTCGCCTGCAATAATACTTGCCAAAGCGCATAAATCTTGGCACATTTTGAGGCATGAACACTCCCTCTTTTACTATTGCCAATATCATGCTGGGCCGCGGCCTTGGCGGCATTGAGCAGGCTTTTCTGGATTATAATGAGGCCCTGACCTTAGCGGGGCATTGCGTGGTGCCTGTCCATGCGCCAGACGCCAAAATTCTAGACAAATTTGCCCAGCAACAATTGCCCTCGCACCCACTGTGCCAATGGGGAAGCTGGGATATTTTTGCCGCCTACCGCCTGCGGCACCTATTGCAGCAGGAAAAAGTGGATGCGGTGATTGCCCATGGTAACCGTGCACTCAACCTTGCTTATCGCGCGGCACATGGCCGCGTGCCTATCATTACCGTCAGCCATAATTACAAGCTGCAACATGCCCAAAAAGCGGATGTGATGCTGGCTACCACCCATGATCTGCGCACACATACTGAGCAAGCGGGCATGGCGGCTGAAAATATTTTTCCGCTGCCAAACATGGTGCGCCTACCCCAAACCACTCCACGCACAACAATGCACAACCCACCGGTTATTGGCGGCATGGGGCGCATGGTGGCCAAAAAAGGCTTTGAAGTCATGCTGCAAGCGCTGGCAAAAATGCGTGATGCTGGCGTGAATTTTACCGCAAAAATCGCAGGGGACGGGCCAGAAAAAGCCAACCTCGTGCGCCTGTGTCATCAGCTTGAATTGCATACACAAGTGGAGTTTGTGGGGTGGGTCGCGAATGCTAGCGCCTTCTATGAACAGATTGATATTTTCTGCCTACCCTCCCACCACGAACCCTTTGGGATTGTGGTATTGGAAGCGGCGGCACACGGCCTACCGATGATCAGCACCGCTACCGAAGGCCCGCGTGAAATTCTGGCTAACCCTGACCACGGAACACTGGTTCCTGTGGGTGATGCAAGCGCGATGGCAAGCGCCCTCACCCAGCTTTGCAACCAACCAATACAAGCATTGCAGAGGGGGCAAAACGCCCGCGAATATATTCAAAAAACCTATGACCTTCCGGTGGTCTCGCGGCAACTGAATGACATTCTGCAACAGGTTTTAGCGCGGCATTTATCGCAAGCGGCTTGAAAGTTTTTTTGTGCGCACTACATATAGCTCATGACACATAG
>JAIXRX010000062.1 GCA_027485005.1 Alphaproteobacteria bacterium | reverse complement strand
CGGCGGTCTTTAGGGTTCACAAATCGCGCTAGAATATCCGTATCAAACACAAAAACAGGCTGAATCAGCCCATTTTCTGATGCTGCGGAAGCAAGGGCTGCATTGTCATGCCAACGCAAGTCACGGCGCAGCCAAAGAAGATGAGTCTCGGTCATAGTTTTTACTCCACCTTACCCAATCCAACCAACCGCTCAGCAAAGCTTTGCGCGTCAAATGGCTGCAGGTCGTCGATTCCCTCACCTACGCCAATCGCATGGACAGGAAGCCCAAATTGTTGCGCGAGCGCCACCACAATACCTGCGCGTGCCGTGCCGTCTAGCTTGCTCACAATCAAGCCATTCACCGCCACCATTTCTTTGAAGGTTTTAACCTGCGAAACGGCATTTTGCCCAGTGGTGCCATCTAGCACTTGCAGCACCGTATGAGGCGCGGCAACATCAATTTTCTTGAGGACTTTGAGGATTTTTTCTAGCTCTTGCATCAAGTTATTTTTGTTTTGCAAACGCCCTGCTGTGTCTAGCAACAACACATCAACGCCTGCGGCTTTCGCTTGCTCAAGTGCGCGGTAAGCTACACTTGCGGCGTCCGCTCCTTCAGGGGCATGAATTACCTCGCAGCCCACGCGCTGCCCCCATACTTGGAGTTGTTCTACGGCTGCGGCACGAAACGTATCTCCTGCTGCCAGCATCACTTTTTTGCCTTCGCGCTGCCATTGTTGCGCGAGTTTGCCGATGGTCGTGGTTTTGCCATTACCATTCACACCCACCATCATCACCACATGCGGTTTGGCGCTCTCATCAAGCATAAGCGGCTTTGCAACAGGTGCTAAAATCTCTGCAATTTTTTGTGCGAGAAAAGCTTTTATTTCTGCTTCGGAAATTTCTTTGTCAAACGCTTCAGTGCGTAGAGACTCAGTAATTTTGCGCGCGGTAGCGGCGCCCATGTCACTCATAATCAGCAAGTCTTCCAGTGCTTCTAGCGTGGCGTTGTCTAATTTCTTACTGGTAAAAATTTGTATGAGGGACGTAGAGAAAACCTGCGCCGATTTGCTAAGTCCTGAGGATAATTTATCTAGCCATGAGGTGCTTTTTTCCTGCAATACTTCTGGCTTTTCTGGGGTTTCTACCACTTCTTTTTTCTTGAAAAAACTTAGCATGCAACCACCTCACCCAGCAGATTCTCCCCTTCCGCGCCGATAATTTTAGTGTGTATCATCGTGCCCGCGGGAATCTCTTTTGCGTCAAATTTCACGCTGGCATAAGCGCTCGTGCGGCCAATGCCCGCCTGCTCCACCAGCACTTCTTCCACCTGCCCAATACGCGTTTGCAAATAAGCGCTAAGCTGCTTTGCGCCCGCTTCACGCAGTTTGGCAGCGCGCGCTTTACGCACTGCCAGCGGCACTTGCGGCATTTTGGCGGCAGGGGTGCCAGTGCGCGCAGAATAAGGAAAAATATGGGTGTAAATAATGTCCACTTCACTCACCAAACGCAGCGTGTTTTCAAACATCTCGTCGGTTTCGGTGGGAAAGCCTGCAATAATGTCTGCCCCAAACACAATCTCTGGGCGCAAGGCGCGAGCGCGGGCACAAAATTCGACCACATGATGGCGCAGATGACGGCGCTTCATGCGCTTGAGTACCATGTCATCCCCCGCTTGCAAGCTAATGTGCAAATGCGGTGTGAGGCGTGGTTCGTTCGCAATTAATTGCCAGAGATCTTCGTCCATCTCCACCGGATCAAGTGAGGAAAGGCGCAAGCGCGGCAACTCTGGCACCAGCGCCAACAAGCGACGGCACATTTGACCAAGCGTAGGCTGACCCGGCAAATCCTTGCCATAATCGGTAATATCCACGCCTGTCATCGCGATTTCTTTGTAACCTTCGCGCACCAGCAAGCGCACCTGCTCCACGATTTCGCCCATCGGCACCGAGCGACTATTGCCACGGCCATAAGGAATAATGCAGAAGGTGCAGCGGTGATTGCAGCCATTTTGCACCTGCACAAAGGCGCGTGCCTTGCCTTCAAAGCCGCTGACAAGATGAGACGCCGTTTCTTTGACGGACATAATGTCGTTCACTTGTACTTTTTCTTCATCCGCTATAACTTGTGAAAAATTAGATATATTTCTTTCAGAATGTTTCACGTGAAACATTTCTGTCTCAGCTGCATTGGTATGTTTTATCTGAAACATACCGTCATAACTCTCCGCCAACATTTTTTCTTGATTGCCGATGACTTTATCCACTTCCGGCATCTTCGCATATTCGTCAGGCTTGATCTGCGCCGAACAACCCGTGACGATAATCTTGGCGTTCGGATTTTTTTTGCGCGCTTTACGAATGGCTTGGCGAGCTTGACGCTCGGCCTCAGCCGTCACGGCGCAGGTGTTAAACACAATCACCTGCTCAAGCCCTGCCTTTTGGGCATGCGAACGAATCACCTCACTTTCGTAGGTGTTGAGTCGGCAGCCAAAGGTTTGGACATCAATGGTCATGGGATCGCGTCTTTAAGTTAGACGCTAGGATTTACGCGCTTTTGG
>JAIXRX010000003.1 GCA_027485005.1 Alphaproteobacteria bacterium | reverse complement strand
TTGATTTACCTCATTTTTTTAGGTGGAGCCTTGTGGGCGCGCTGGCAATCGGGCGCATGGAAGAAATTAAATCCTTTACTTTAAGCCCACTTATCTATAGTTTCCCGCCTCTTTTCCCCCCCTCATAGGAGCATACCGCATGACCGGTGCATTCGAAACCCCCCGTATTAAAGAAAAAGAACTCGCACTGGAACTGGCGATGTTTGTTGCTTCTATCGCTTTCGGCGAAAGCTTTGAAGAGCTGGAAGGCACCCCAGAACAAAAGAAGAAAAAGATTTTTGAATTGTACAATGAATGCACTGGCATCATTGGCATTGGCAGCTCTGGTGCTGGTGAACGCTCTGAGCGCCCTGCTCGTGCTGACCGCGAAGACCGCCCACGCAGCTCTTCTTACGAAGATCGTCCGCGTAGCTCATCCTACGGTGACCGCTCTGAGCGCCCTTCTCGTGACGAACGTCCACGCACCTCTTACGGTGCTCCACGTGGCGAACGTAGCGGTGGTGGCAAAAAAACCTTTGATAAGCCTCGTCCTTCTTTCGCGCCTAAAGGCGGTAAATCACGCGATGAAGCATTGGCAGATGGCTACAAACCACGCCGTGCGGTTCGCGAAGACTAGT
Source organism: Alphaproteobacteria bacterium (assembly GCA_027485005.1). Classification (GTDB taxonomy): domain Bacteria; phylum Pseudomonadota; class Alphaproteobacteria; order Rickettsiales; family JAIXRX01; genus JAIXRX01. Next base: position 2,860 of record JAIXRX010000003.1, on the reverse strand, counting down.
CTTTAGAGAATTTAGCATTTTAAAAAGCGGGTGCGGTTTTTCTGCACCCGCTTTTTTATATCTTAAATACAAGAAAAACAGCCACTCTCTATTAAATCGCGCATCATTTTGAAACGTTTTTGTGCCATGAAATAAAGCAGTGGTTTTGCTATATTCCTCTTATCTATGGGAGGGGCAGATGGAGCATATCAATCAGCAATTAGAACAAAGCCAACAAGAAGAAGGTGCGCAATATCTTTCCTTCACCATCGACCAGAAGGAATATGCCATTAATATGATGTTAGTGCGCGAAGTGAAAGGATGGACAGCCGTTACAAGGCTTCCCAATAAACCCTCCTATATGCTTGGTGTACTAAATTTGCGTGGCGTGATTATCCCTATATTTGACGTGCGAGCCCGCTTTGGGTTTGCTCGAACAGAAGCCAACGCAAAACATGTGATTATCATCATTATGGTAGGCAGCCGCACTGTTGGAATGCTAGTGGACGCAGTTGCGGATATTTTGCTGGTGAAGCCCAGCGATATCAAACCCTCCCCTAGTGCCGATCACCAAGGACAACAAGCATTTGTGAGTGGTCTGCTTGCACTCCCTGACCGCATGGTGTCGTTGCTGAATATTGATTCAATCGTGGGTTCAACCGCTGCAAAAGCGGCCTAACATTCTGCCATTTTATAAATAATCGCTTGATGATGTTCGGTGGTTTCTAAGCGGAAACTATTAGGCGCAAGGCTGCCAATAAACTCATCGACCGCTTGCTTTGCCCCCGGCCAATTATAATCATCCGTTATGATAACACCGCCCACTGCCAAGCGCGGGTAAAAATATTCAAAACTTGCCTTAGTCGGCGCATAAAGATCCACATCCACATTCACAAAACCATAGCTTTGTTCGGGCAATCCTTCAAAACTCTGGGGAATCCAACCCGCATGATATTGAATCTGCGGAAACTCAGCCAACGCCGCTTCCACCTGCGCTTGCGCTGCTTTGAACATACCCGCTTTGCTCATGCCGATAGCGCGTTTTTGTTCGGCATTCTCAGTGATTGCCAGGTCCTCATCAGTTGGCGCGCTTAGCCCTTCAAACGAATCAAAAATATGAAAAGCTTGCCCTTGATATTGGCCAAGCACACGACGGCGAACAGACGCCAGCAAGAAAGCAGAAAGCCCCATAAAGCAGCCACATTCGGCCATGTGAATCGGTTGTTTTAATGCCGCAAAATGCTGGAATGTTTTCTGCGCAACCTCCCACAGCAGATGAAAGCGCTGCAAACGGCGTGAAGGGTAAACAGGCGTATCAGTGCAGCGAATCCCCGCAAAATAATCATCTATAAATTCAGAGGGCATCCTCCAAGATGATTGCTGACGTTTTGCATATGTTTCTAGTGTCTGGCGGGCGGCGTCTTTGGCTCCGCCCTCAAAATACATCAGCCCCAAATCATGCAGCCATTCGTGTTTTGTGGGCGCGATAGATATCGCGTCATTCAAGGCTTGCGCTGATTGCGGCCATTTTTTCTGCGCCCAGAAAATCTTGCCCAGACAAAAATGCATCTCAGCGTCCTTAGGGCGCACGGAAAGATATTGCATGGCCAGGGCTTCTGCGGGTTCAAATGTCTGCTGTTGATATAATTGCAAAACCACCTGCGGCACTTCATCGATTTGAAGAGTTTGAGTGGCAGACGACATCAAGCTAGCTCCACATTTTCAACGCAGCATCTTCAGACGGCAAGCTACCCAGTGGGCCAAGTGCTGCGAGCGAAAGCGCGCTTTGTTTTACCAGCGCTTCGCCCACACGTTTCAAATCATCCAATGTCACCGCGTCCACTTCCGCTGCTAGTTCTTCGGCGGGTTTGTAGCGGCCATAATCCAGCACATGCCGCCCCATCCATTCCGCCAGCGCCGAGCTGCTTTCGCGGGTCATCAGAATGCTTGATTTTTGCTGTTGCTTGGCGCGCTGCAACTGCTTTTCGTCGAGCACGTTGAGCACATCGTGCCATTGTTGCGCCAGCACTTCCAATAATTCCCCTGCTTTTTCTGGCGCAGTCGCGGCATAGACGCCAAACAAACCCGTTTCCGCAAAGCTGGAAGTGAAGGAATAAACGCTATAAGCCAGCCCGCGTTTTTCACGCACTTCTTGGAAAAGCTGAGACGAGCCGCCGCCGCCCAACACCATCGAGAAAAGCTGCTGCGCCATATGGTCTTTGGCATGAAAATCCAAGCCCGGCACGCAAAGCATCAAGTGCAATTGCTCAAATTCTTCTTCTACATATTTCACTTGGCCCACATAATTGGCGCGTTCGCACACAGGCGCAGTGCCTTTAGAAATCTGTGGGAAGTAGCGCTCGCTTAATTGCATCATATGGCCATGGTCCACGGCGCCTGCCGCACTCAGCACCATGCCGCCCGTGGTGTAGTGCTTTTTCATATAGCCTGCCACGTCGTCGCGCGCATAGCTCGTCACTTGCTCCACCGTGCCAAGAATCGAGCGGCCAAGGGCTTGCTCAGGGTAGGCCAGACCAAATAACTGGTCGAATACCAAATCCTCAGGCGAGTCTTGCTGCATCCCAATTTCTTGCACAATCACTTGTTGTTCGCGCTTGAGCTCTTCTTCTTCAAAGGTCGGGTTTTGCAAAATATCCGCCAGCAATTCCACTGCCGCCTCGGTGTGTTCTTGCAACACGCGCGCGTGATAGACCGTGTGTTCAAGCGAGGTATAGGCATTGAACGCTGCGCCAATATCGTCAAACGCTTCGGCAATTTGCTTGGCATTGCGGGTGGTCGTGCCCTTAAATGCCATATGCTCTAGCAGGTGAGAAAGCCCCTGCTCGCCTTGCTGTTCATACCGCGCGCCCACCCCAGCCGA
>JAIXRX010000180.1 GCA_027485005.1 Alphaproteobacteria bacterium | reverse complement strand
GTAAACCAGTGGTGAATCCATAAGGAAATAGCTTTAAGATTCCCTTCGCCCAGCCAGCGTGCGAGCGACACGAGCGGGCCTTTGCTGTGTTGCATATTCCAAAATCCCCAAGCGGAAAGCAGCGCCAGCCAAAGCCAGAATCCGCGATGCAACACTTCCACCCAATGCACCTGTGCGCGGTAGAGGATCCTTTCCTCTGACAACAACATTTGTTCTATGGGTTGCATCATAAGTGTTGATTGCCTTTCGAGGCAGCTTGTGGTGAAATGTTAATAGTGTTTACTTAAAGCAAGAAAATCTATGCCTGTGAAGTCATTTCCTCTTCCGTTGCCAGATTCTCTCACGCCGCCTGATTTTATTAATAAGGCGGGTGTCTTGCCGCTTTCTAAAAACGTACAAGGCGAATGGCAGGTGCTGCTGATGCAACCCGTCAGTAGCGGCCAACACAGCACCCCTCCAGGGTTTCAATTGTGCAAAGGCACGCGTATGCAACAATTGCCTGATGGTGCGTGGGTGGATGTGAAAGACGGCACGCTGCCGCATGAGGAAGCCACGCTGGAAAGTATGTTGCAAACGGCCACCCGTGAAGTGGAAGAAGAGGCGGGGATGCAATTTTCTCCACGCCAGACTTTTTTTGATATGGGCCCTGTTGCCTTTATTTCGGCCAGCACTGGGCAGGCGAAATGGATGCATTTATTTGCTGCCGTGGTGGATGGTGAACAGGTGATGAACTCGCAGGATTTAACGGCAGCAGGCACGCAGGATGTGCGTTGGATTCCTTTGCGTGAAGCCGTCGCACCGCTAGTACGCCAAGACCACGCCGATATTATTGCGCAGGTGTACTCTCAGCTTGCTGAGCATCTGGGCCAGAACGAGCATTCGTCGACGATGCCGGATTCGAGCCGCTTTCAGCGTTAGCCCCTTCCATTGAGGTCGGAGCATCTAATATATCAAAAATACCACGCAAAAATCCAGGGGTGAGCATCGAGAGTGGATTCACCGTTACACTTGGATCGGGGTAGGTGCCATGGGCATGAAAACGTGTCGCAATCAGCCCTTCGCCTTTACCACCTGTTAAAACTGAACCAATCAATGGAATTTTTTCTATCAGCGAATTAAAGACATAGGCCGGCACGACGCTGCCATTGATATCTACGGCACTGGTGTGCGTGTCTACGGTGCCATCGGCTAAGAAACCAAGGGAGGGGCCACTGGCTTTCCCTTCTTTGAGGGTAATGATTTTATTCTGATAACGAAATGGAATTTTTACCCGTGTAAAGCTGACGCCCTTGCCCATCAAGGTTTCTACAAAGCCAAGTGGCGAGGTAAGAGAAAGAATTTTGGTGAGTAGTGGTGCTTCATTCAGACGAATATCTTTGACATATAATGTGCCATCCAGCGCGCCGTCGCTCAGGCGATCATCATACACCCCTTCAATCATTAAATCGCCGCCTTCAATCGTATCCATAAAATCGAGTGCTTGGATAAATTCGCCAGCATTTTTTGCTTCGGCTTTGAAGGTTCGCTTATTATTTTTGCGAGAAATTTCGATGGAGAAAGAATTGTTCTCCCCCGTAAAGCCACTGGCTTTCGCACGCGAGCAGCTGGATGCACTGCAAAGCATACTGGCATTTACACGGCGCAGCGGTTTTTCTTTATGCAAATAAAGTTTGTTCAAATCCATATCTACCATCATGGCACCAAATTCTTCGCGTGGGCCTTTGGGGTCAGGTTTGTCATTCCAAAAACCATGGGCGTCCAGTGAATTTCCTTTGGCGCTTAGGGTTTGAATGCCGTCTTCTTGGCTGAAGGAAAGGGCACAATCATGCTTGCCTACTTTTAGTGCGCTAAAATCTGCCGCCTGCACCGATTTATTGGTGTTATCATAGAGCAAACTTCCTTTGCTGACGCCTTCTTTGGTTTGCAAGGTCAGGTTAGAAAGCGCGTCCAGCTCATTCTTTTTCACATGGTCAAAGCTGAGGGTAGCTATTTCCCCCGCGGCCTTGCTTAGAGCCAAATACGGATAATCAATCACCGCTTGTTTCATATCCAGCGTGATGGTGGTTTTTTCAGGATCTTTGCCTACTTGTTTGCTGCTGACCTGCATATCCACGGGGCCTTGCACATAGGGCGAAAGGGTGATGCCGAATTTAGAAAGCCCGACTGCATCTCCTTTTAAAGTTGCTTCAGTGGTACTGGTTTTGGTTTTTTCATCTTGTATGAGCTTGAGCTTTGTGGCGGCGCCATTAATGTTAGCTTCGCCTTCTACCAGCAGATAATCATTGTCAAACGCCACCGCAAGATTGCCTTGTTCAATATCTTTATTTCCCAAAAATTTCGGGGCGGCCACTTGGCTGAGTTTGCCTTTAATGTCGTAGAAAAATTGCTCGGCAAAAAATTCAGGCGTTGGGTTGGGGTTGGAGGTAAAAATCAGCGCGTCAAAATTCACGTCGCCTTCAGCGCGGCCTTTGGCCGTGGCGGGGTCAATATGCAAACGCTTGGCAAGATTAATATCGGGCAGGGCAAGGAACGTGGCAACGTCTGGCGCAGGCGCGCTGAGCGTAAGTTTAGCTTGTAAACGCGTATCCGCACTATTGAGGTCGCTAATATGTAAATGCCCCTTGGATACCTGCGCTCCCGTCAGGGTTTGAGCGTTGGTAATATCCACATCCATCGTGGTCCCAGTAAAGTGGACGGCGCCGTTAATATGGTTCACCTCTGGATGATTCGGAATATATTTTAGCCGTGCATCTGCTAAATGGATGGTGGCATCAATCGCTTCTTTTGAAAAATAGGTGTCTCTGAAATCTTGTGGCGTGAGATTCATTTTCAGATTGGCTTTTTCAATGCGCCCACCGAAGATGCTTGCCATGGCCCAGTCCCGCGTAAGAGGCGCAAGAACAAGTGGCCAATAGCCACTGAGACGCTCAATGTTCAAAGCGCCCATGGTGGCGTCTAATTGCAAGGTACGGGCTTTGGGGTTCAGTGAACTCGCTGCATCTACATGCAAGGTCACGTCTGGCAAGGCAAGCGCTGCATTTTTTAACGTTGCAATGGCGCTGTCTGAATTCCATGTCCATAAGCCATTAAAGGATTGAATGGGAAGTGGAGACGCAAAGACTTTGGGTGCGGTAAGTGTGCCTTTTGCGAGCTTGAATTCGCCTTCCAACCATGTTTTTTTCGGTGTAATTTTGCCCGAAAATTGAGAGAAAATCGGTGCGTCTAATCCCGCAATGTCTTTCATTACGCTCATGGAACCAAAATCACTCAGCCAGAGATTTTCAATGCTGCCACTGATATCATAATGGCGGGAATTCTTTTTGGCTTTGGCTTGCAAGGTAAGGCTGCTATTGCGTGCTTTGCCATGCGCTTGTGCCATCGTCACACGCGCACTGGCTTCAATAAAACCAATCGTCTTTGCCAAATGTGCTTCTGCTATCGCAGAAAACTCCCCATCTTTTTCTGGGAAGACTAACTCAATCTGTTGCAGATTGACCAAGCGCAAACGCTGCAAAAAATCGCGGTGCAAAATAGGTTCGGACGTTTCATGAGGGGTAAGGCGTTGTTTGGCCAAAGATAGAAGAGGGGCTACATAAAAGCGTGCCTGTTCTGCTTCGATACGGCGAAGACGAAAGCTTCCAATCGCTAGATGCCACATATCTACACCAATGCTGGCCGATGGGATAGATGCCATTGGCTCAAGGGCTTTAGATTGGAGTTCAATATGATTTGCATGTAAAATAAGCGGCTTGTTCCAACTATGCCATGCTAAATCTAAATGCCCAATCTTGATGGTCGCATAAGATTGGTTTTGATTGATTTGCTGAGTTATCCACGGCAGATAGTTATCGAGGTTGCGAGGTTCGGCGCGTACCCATGCCACGGTGCCAATCAATGTGCCCAGTGCCATTACCACCATTACCCAAAAAAGACCGCGCAGCCCATGCCCTGCTATTGCCAAAATGGATGGGCGAGCTATGCTAGCTTGTGTGGTTGGAGGCAATTGTGTTTCAGTCATGAGGGGCAGGCACCGCAATCAAAAAAGGAATGGCATGGAATCGGTTTTAAGTGATAGCATTGCTCAGCGCATAACGGCAAGCATTACCGACGAGGAAATGCAACATTGGGCCGCCGCCGCCGAAGAAGCGCCGCTGCTAAAACAAGCCCTATTCTTCAAAGGAACAAATGTTTTTCTGGCGTTTCTACAGCGCCATAGCCCCTTCTTATCAGCTTTGGTACGTCACCATCCGCATCTATTGGTTTTGATGCTGGAAGAAGGGATAGAACCAAGTTTTCACTATTTACAAAAACAGCGAAAAGCACTGAACCCGCTTCAAGTGAATGAGGCAGCCTTAATGCAGCATATTCGTGTGGCTAAAGCACAGCTAGCATTATTGGCAGGGGTAGCCGATATTTTAGCGCTATGGCCGCTGGAGCGCGTGTGTGAAGAGCTTTCACATCTGGCGGCATGGGCCACACAAATGGTGTGTGATTATTTGTTGCATCAAGGGCAGGTGCGCGGTGAAATTCAACTGAAAAATCCAGAATACCCAAGTCAAGAAAGTGGTGTGATTATTTTGGGAATGGGCAAACTGGGCGCGTTTGAGCTGAATTATTCCAGCGACATTGACTTAATGATTTTCTTTGAAAAAGACGCGCTAACTTATACTGGCAAACATGAATTACAGCGTTTCTTTTCAAAGATGGCGCTCGATATGGTGCGTTTGCTACAAGAGCGCACCAAAGACGGATATGTATTCCGCACGGATTTGCGATTACGCCCAGATCCATCTTCCACTCCACCCGCTATCAGCACCGTGGCTGCATTGACATATTATGAAACTGTGGGACAGAATTGGGAACGTGCCGCGATGATTAAAGCGCGGCCGATTGCAGGTGATATCGAGGCAGGCGAACGTTTTCTACAAGAGCTCCGTCCCTTTATTTGGCGTAAATATCTAGATTTTGCAGCGATTCAAGATATTTTGTCGATTAAACGACAGATGCACAGCAAGGCAGGGGCGGAAATTGCACTCGAAGGCCATCATATAAAAACGGGCATCGGCGGGATTCGTGAGATAGAGTTTTTTGCGCAAGTACATCAACTGATTTGGGGTGGCCGTCATCCTGCTTTACGCAGTCGTGCAACATGCGAGACCTTGCGGTTACTCGCAGAACATCAGCTCATTCCAGTAACACAAGCTGAAGAATTAACGACGTCTTATCGCTTTTTTCGTATGGTAGAGCATCGTTTGCAAATGCGCGCGGATGAACAAACACATCGTCTGCCAACCGACCTAGAGGGGCTTGAAAATGTCGCACGTTTCTCTCATTTCGAAAATCGTGCGACATTTGAAGACGCACTAATGCCGCAATTAAAATCGGTTCATACGCATTTTGCGCAAGCATTTGCCAAAGAGCTTGGTTTGGGGAGTGGCGAGGGAAGCTTAGTTTTTACTGGTGTTGAACCGGATGAGGCGACGCTACAAAGTTTGCGTGATATGGGATATCAGCAGCCTGAAAAACTCTGGCAAGCGATTGCTGACTGGCACCGTGGCTCACGCCGTGCAACGCGCACTAAGCGGGCACGTGAAATGATTACAGAAATCACCCCAGCCATGCTCAAAACCTTTGCAGAAACAGGTCAGCCCGATGCTGCATTCCATAAAATGGACGAATTTGTAGAGCGCTTGCCAGCGGGCGTGCAGCTTTTTTCATTACTGATGAGCTATCCGAATTTACTACATATGTTAGCGCAAATTTTGGGAGCTGCACCCGCGTTGGCTGACCAGCTGAGCCGCCAGCCTAGTTTACTGGATATGTTGATTTCCGCGGATAAGAAAGCGCTCACCCAACTGGACGATTATGTGCCGACCTTACTTGCTCATGCGCAGGATTTAGAAGATGCGCTGGAAACATTGTGTCGCACCAAACAAGAGCACGCTTTCTGGATTAGTTCGCAATTAATGCGTCAGCAAATTTCTTGTGAAGAAGCCATGGTGCAATATTCGCGTCTGGCCGAAAAAATGTTGAAATATACCATGCAAGTTGTGAGTAAACATTTTGCCCAAGATTATGGTGTGATTGAGGGGGGACAATGGGCCGTGCTGGCGATTGGGCGCCTAGGCGCAGAAGAAATGACCCCCACCTCTGATGTAGATTTAATTTTTATTTATGATGCTCCCGATTTGCACGCACGTTCAGATGGCGAGCGTTCTTATGATGCACGCGTCTATTATAATCGCTTCTGCCAGCGGGTGGTGAATGCGCTATCCACCTTGGGACGGTATGGCCGTTTATACGAGGTAGATGCACGATTGCGGCCATCGGGTCAAGACGGACATTTAGCGGTAAGTGCTGAGGGATTTGAAGAATATCTGCGCGAAAAAGCATGGACGTTTGAATGGATGGCGCTGACTAAAACCCGCGCCATTGCAGGTGATGAAGAGCTTCAGCAGCGGGTGATGCAAATGCTGGAGCGACTGATGCAGCAACCCAGAGATGGAACTAAAATTAAGGCCGATGTTGCAGATATGCGCTCTCGTGTGGCTAAAGAATTTCCTGCCAATGTACCGCTGAACCTTAAATATGCGTGGGGTGGTTTGCTGGAGTCAGACTTTTTAGCGCAAGGTGCGTGGCTGATGGCACAGCCGGATGCACAAGGAGTGCATCACAATAGCGAATATATTTTTAAACATCTTTTTGCTTCGCAGGTAGATGTGGATGCGGCCTATGCATTACAGCGTGATTTCTTGCTGGTGCACCGCACGTGCTGCGGCGAAAGCCCGATAGATTTCACGGGATATGCGAAAGGCACACAGCAAATCATTTTAGAATGTTTGCAAGCGCCGACATTTGAGGTGTTAGAGCAACGATTAAAGGCTGCACAGGCCTTGTTGCATCAGCTATTTGTCGAAACGTTTGAAGTGTGATAGAAATTTTTTTTAGGAAAACGAAGGAGAATAGATATGCCAAGTCCAGCTAAAAAAACTAAAATGATAGACGTACCAGAAACCATGCCACAAATAGGCGCTAAGGCCCCCAATTTTTCGGCTGCTACGGACGGCGCAGCCAAAGCTAGCCTCAAAGATTTTGCGGGTAAAAAACTGGTGCTTTATTTCTACCCCAAAGACGATACCCCTGGCTGCACCACCGAAGCGAACGATTTCCGTGCCTTGATGGATGATTTTAAGAAAGCCAATACCGTCGTGCTTGGTGTTTCCAAAGACAGCGTCAAATCTCATGATAAATTTAAGGAAAAATATTGTCTGCCATTTTCTCTGCTTTCTGACGAAGACGGAAAAATTTGTGAAGCCTATGGTGTATGGGTTGAAAAAAGCATGTATGGCAAAAAATATATGGGCATTCAGCGCGCTACTTTCTTGATTGATGAAGCAGGAAAAATCGCTGCGGTCTGGCCGAAAGTTTCTGTCACAGGGCATGCGAAAGAGGTTCTGGAGGCGACTAAAGTATTGTAATTTAATTAATTCTAATCTGTAGAAAAACGTCACAGATAATTCATGAAATATTAATATTTGTGTCATATCCTGTGAGTATAATGATTAGTAATGAGCGTATACTCTGTTGCTAAGAAAAATAAAAACACAGGAGAATATCATGGTCGCAAATTTAGAAGCAGTTGTTGTTCAAGAAGTTGAAGAAGTGGTTGAAAACAACCGAGGCTTTCTAGGCCGACTGGCGAATAAAATCAGTAACTGGTTTGGTAAAGTAGAAGAACGCGCAGACCGTTTAGATGCCCGCGCTGACGAAGTAAAAACAAACGTGCGCGAGACGGTTGCCAATGCACAAGAGCGTTTAAATAATGCACAGTATCAAATGGCGGAGAAAGGTGTCGAGCTCATTGATAACTTTAATGCAGCAGGTGAGCGTGTAGTAAACGGTGTTGTTCAGGGTGCAAAAAATGCTGTAAATGCAGCTGATAAAGCTGCTACGGCATACGGTGAGGCGGTTGATGGCTTGGTTGTAAAAGCTGAGCAGGGTATAAATCAAGCGGGTGT